>NZ_FUYE01000016.1 GCF_900167535.1 Prosthecobacter debontii | reverse complement strand
CGACGAAGGTGATGCGGTACTCATTTCCGGCGGCTCCTTTTTCCTTGGCCTTAATCACCAAGCCTCCATCAAAATAGCTTTTTTGGGCTGCGTCTCCCTGATCACGCGCTAAGCAAATGAGAAAGTAATTCGAAGCCAATCGATTGGCTGTGCATTTCTCATTATAAAGTGGTCCATAGGCATCGTAAAGACCATGAGAATCATCGATATGTTTGACCTGAATGGCATTACCCGCCACACCGGGCATTGCTGCTCTATAGCTGATACTAGGAAACTCACAGCTTGCGAATTTGGCACCTTCTCCAGTTTTCCTTGAGAGTTTCACGGTGATATCGTTTCCATCGACAGTGGCACTCAGAGGCTCGTCAAGCTCACCTGGCTCCAAGATCACTCTCAGATCATTGCCTGCAGCACCAGCAACCTTGGCTTTGTAGGTGATGCCTTGATCTTCAATGCTGGCCCTCGCCCCTGCATCGGTGGCCAGTTGCACTTCAATGTCGCGGCCATCAACTATCACCCCTGCCTCTTGGTTAGCCTCGTCAGCCTTTAGTGTAATAGCCACCTCCTGACCCATAATATGGGGCGACTTTTGCTCATAAGTAATCCCTTGATTAACCAACGAATCCTTCACCCCGGCATCGGTCGCGAGTCTGACAACCACATGGTCATCTCCATCCATGCTGACTCCTAGGGGCTGATTTGCCTCAAGAGGTTCTTCAAGAGAAACGGTAATGCCATTTCCCGCCTCACCTTGGGCGGTGGCCTGATAAGTGAGCCCTTGCTGTGACGCCGTCGCTTGAACACCAGCGACGTGAACATACGCCGCCTGGTCTGGAACAGACGGTCGATAAAGCTCCAGAGTCGTTCCGTCCACAGGTTGGGATGAAGTTGTGGTGGCTGTATAAGTCACCCCTTGATTAAACAGTGCATCTGTCGCTGCCTGCCCTGTCGCTAGGTTCACGACCACATGGTTCTCCCCCTCGACGGTGACACCGAGCTCTTGATTGCTCTCGTCAGCTTTCAAACTCACACTCACGTCGTAACCCGGCGCACCTGAAGCAACGGCCTCGTAGCTGATGCCCTGGCTAGTCAGGCTAGCCTGTCCTGCCATTAGCTCAGCACTGCTGGTCCGATTGCCGTTGCCATCGTAACGCAGAAGCTTGCTCTCGATCAAGGTGCCTTCAGGTTGATCGAATTTCGACCATCCTGTCAGTTGATTCGCCTTATTGTAGTCATAGGTCCAATAACCAGGCTCATCACCGCCAGTCACGGATTTGCTCAGCCGATTGTTCGCCTCATTGTAGGTATAAACCGTCGCTATATTCCCACTCGCCGGATCAACAACCGTTTCCGTCAGCAGCCGGTTGGCATCATCATAGGTCATCGTGGTGGAGCGTAAACCCGCCGTTCTAGCAGCATTTGCTTTCCATTCCTCCGCATGGAAGGTCACATTACCGATAGCATCATGTATCCACTCAAAAGCCGCTAGGACACCGCTCGGAGTCAGGTTAGATGAGTGGGCATACAGAGTGCGGTATCGAAGCCGCCCGAGTTCATCATACCGATTCCGGGTGACCTGCCCATTGCCTACGGTCATCATGAGTGCCCGCCCTGCCAGATCGTAACCATAGGTGGTTGTGCGCCCCCCTTCATGGATCACCTCGGGGCGATTTAAGGCATCATAGCTTGTAGCGACACTTCGACCCGTGCCGTAGAAGGCCGAAACTCGATTCCCAGCCAAGTCATAACCATAAGTGTGCAGTAATCCTTGTGACACCTCTGCTTCCACACGTCCCAAAACATCATAGGAGTACCCGACCGTTGCCTCGGAGCGACCCGCTTCGAAGACACTCAACAGGCGACCTGCGGCATCGTAAGTTTGAGTTCTCTCCAAATCAGGTGCCGTGACTTTGCACAAGCGATCCCGCACATCATATTGATAAGAGGTGGAAACCTTATTGGCATCTGTTTGGCCGATTTTATGCAGCGCATTGTATTGATAAGACCACGTGTCTCCGTTGGCAAACGACTGTGATAAAAGGCGATTTTGAGCATCATACGTGAACAGCGTCTTTTGCTCTCGCCCGTCCTTCACCAACACTCGATTGCCGCTCTTATCGTATTCAAACTGATTGATAATTCCCTGATGATCGACTGTCCTTTCGAGACGTCCCAACACATCATAATTATTGGTGATGGTTTGCTCACCGGGATTGGTCACTGTCAGCACATTCCCCGCAGGATCATGCGTGCTGATCGTCACCTGAGTTTGAGACTCGACTGAGGGAGCGATCGAAGCGTAAGCCCGACCAGCACGATCATAACGAGTCAAGGTGAAGCGCCCAAGCGGATCCGTCACCTTCACAGCACGCCCCAGATCATCGTATTCCGTCGATGTCTCAGGGTGGGCAACACTATCCGTCTCCGCATCAGCCACTTCTGGAAAAACAACCTTCACAGGGCGATTGCGTTCATCATACTCCGTTTCCGTGATGTTGCCACGCGGGTCACTTTGGGCGATGACATTGCCAGCCGCATCATAAGCTTGCCATACTTGAGGCTGAATCAGTTGATTTCCCTCGCCTGGAACCAGAACTCCAGGCTGCATGGTGACAGTCAAGCGACCAGCGTTGTCATAAAAGTTCCGGGTCGTGTTTCCCAGTTCATCCGTGCTGCTCCAGACTAGTCCAGATGGCGTGTAGCGGGTTATCCTTTCGGAGGCCGGCACTGGAAACTCCGCGTGTTGCGGATCTGCGGGCAACACCACCCGCACCGCACGCCTTAAACCATCAAACTCAGTTCTCGTCACTCGCCCCAGTGGATCGGTACTGCTAACCGGATTACCGACATCATCATAGTCGGCTCGAGTTTCGATCTTGAGGGGAGGACTATGAGAAGTATCTGTCAGCACCGTCCGCGTCTGACGATACATGGCGTCGTATTCATACTTCGTGACAAAACCGCGCGGATCAATCGTGCAAAGGGGCTTGAAATCACCCGTTGTCAAAATAGACCCGCCTACCCAGTCCTGCGTATTGGGATTATCATCGACGTAGTGAGTGATCAATTTGAGATTCGCATCCTGACTGTCACAGTTGACCGTTGTCAAAGTGCGCCGCCCAATCAAATCATACTCATGCTTGGTGCGCACACCGCGTGCATCTGTTTCATACACGGGCAAATTAAAGTCGTTGTAAATGGTTTCTGTCACCAAATCACCATCGTAAATAGGTAAGCTGCTTGTCGTTCCAGCCGTCACCGTCGTGTAAGGTGCATCCTTCGTTCCATTGCCATTGAGATCAACGGTCGTCTTGACACGTCGGTTGAGATTATCGTAATCGTGAAAGGTCTTCACTCCTATCTCATTGAGTTCCTCCACGAGATTACCGTGATCATCATAATCGAGACTTTTGAAAGTCTCATTTGGGTAAATGACTTTCCTTAACCGGAGAGTGACCGGATCATATTCAAATTCTGTCGTGTAACCTCGCGGATCAGTGACCGTCTTCTTGCTTCCATTACCCGTGTAGGTATATGAAGTGATCAATGGTAAAGACTCGTTAACCGTAAGTGTTGTAGGGTTGTCTTCATTCCCAGCATAAGTGATCTGATGGGCAATTCGTCCATTCACATCCGAAACGAAATCCGTTCTCATCTCTCCGATCGGGTCAGGCGATCCCGCAGGCACATCATCAAGGCCTGTTGTCTCAACGATCTGAGAAGTCATAAAACCAACGAATTCGGGATCGTTATACTCGAAACGGGTCGCACGCAAAGTATGCCCCGAGGCGTCTTTAACGGTTTCTTTGGTGCGTAATCCGGTGGTCGAATTGATTTGATATTCGGTGGAAACACCGAGCTCATCCGTAATTTTGGTCAGAAGACGGAACTTGTCTTCATATTCATAATGTTTGGACTGACCTAGAGCATTTGTCTCCGTGGTCGGATCGTCAAATTTCAGCGCACCCAAATAGGCCCCAGAAATGGATGAAAGCGAAGACCCTAAAGTGTAGTCATCGTATGAATAACTTGTCACGTTTCCGCCGATATCCGTGATTTTTTTCAAGGCCATCCCTGCATCTGGATCAAACTCATAAATCTCTGTGCCAGCGGCAGACGTGAGCTTCATCCGCGTAAACGAAACACACACATTCTGAGCACTATCAATCGACAACGGAACCGGACAGAAAATCCTTGGCGATGTGAAATGATAAGTATAAGTCCCAGCAGAACTTGATTCGACCTTTGTTACGATGCCTGGCGTGTTTATCGTTCGATCGGAACGATATTCCAAGGTTCGATCTCCAGAAAAGGTGACTATCTGATTATTGGGCCGAGTAATCTTTTTCAAAAGTTTGGGAACGCCAGAAAGTCTTTTCATCCGAGGCGGCTCACTTTGATAACCACTCCAAGAATAAGCAGCTGCCTGGGAGACAAACTCATAATCGAAGAAATGAGAATATCCTCTCTCATCTTTAATCAATCTCAAGTCCACATACCCATAACAATCAGGCATTGGAGAAGTTGGATCTGGATCCAGCTCGTATTGAAGATCAAAGGTGTGATCATACTCTACTCTTTTTTCATCTTCCACCTCTCCACGAGTAACACTTTTCAAAACCTGCACGTTATTTAAAGCTCCAGCAGATTCTAAAATGTCATACTGATAACGCACTGTATCTCCAGCCGGACCACGAACTCCAACTACGCGTCCATGTCCATTCTGCTCGACTGACAAGACTTGATTCGGTCGATCCGGGTCATAAATCTTGGATGGGATAAGTGTGTTTAAATTTGGGTATTCATAAAACAGCTTATTCCCAAGTCGATCCTCAACTTGAAACATTCTTCCATACTCATAAATTGTTTTATGCTTACTTCCCAGCCGCCGATCGGATGAAATGATTTGTGAAGCTTTTCCTTCAAATTCACCCACCTTTGCGCGAAGATCGGTTAAATGAGTCATTTCATAGCTGCATACAGTGCCAAACTTTTTGATTAATAACCAACCACCTCCGGTTCTGATCAATCTATCGTAACAAGTCTTCGCATCTTGTTTCTCTTCCAAATCAGGGAGCCATTGTTCGTTAATTCCACCGAAAGCTCCTCCTACATGTACAAAGCTGTGTGCTATGCCATTTTCATCAACAGCAGTGGCCCTGAAAGGTTGATTACTTTCACTTTCTGGATACGAAAAAGTAATGCTCGGGGTTAAGTTGGACGTGAATCCTGCGCCGAAAGGTCGATCAGGGCGTTCATCCGGACGTAAACCATGGTTCCAAGACCAAATCTCTGGACTGAGCGTGCGCCTGACACAAAGCGGAATCTCAGATGCTCCTGCACGGCTCCAAATGTCCGTGACAGAATGACGCAATGCGCGGGAATAAGCGTCCACATAAGTCTCATCCGCAGGGATGTCATTTTCTTCCGACATTTGAGGTGGAGCATCGGATAACGGAACTCCGTTTAAACCAATTTTACGATACCGCGGCCCTGCTGTATCTGAAGGATTAAGCCCCCTAACTTTTTTAGGATTAGCAAACATGAGATAAACTGGAAACAAGCTTTCATTAGAAGGAGGCAAGAATAATTGTTCGCTTGCGTTCTGCCCTGCACTAATGACAAATTCATGTCTGGGCGCGCTCTCACCCATATTCTGATACTCATCTAAAAGGTAATATTCCTGAATGAATCGGCAAGTCGCCAACCACCCAGCAGGTAGCCCAAACTTAACTTTAGACCAAGTCTTTGTTTTTGTAGCTGACTCTAGATCTGCTGCCATGACGATATCGCCATCTTTGTAAGTCTCCCAATTCGGACTCAAATTACCTGCACCTGGCTCAGGCTCTGTAGGATACCAAATGGGCTGATCCCAATCCAAGTTTTCGTCATACCACGGCAAAGGCCACCCATCCTGCCTCCCATTTTCTAATTTATACCAAGCATTATCATTGCCACTATAGCTTGCGTGTTTATATGAAAATTCAGGTGATATAGATCGCAATGGCTCCACATGGATATTGAGAAAGAAATCCTTAACAAAACTCGAACTCAATTCAGGAGGCTGAGGAAGCGCCGGAGGCAATGCAAGACTTCGATCCGACGGTTGTGAATCATTCCAATCCAGAGGTTTTGTAAACTGCCCGGTGGATTCCGTCGGTGCCTGATAATCATGCACCCTCGGACTTCGGCCCGCCCAATATTCTTGCCAATTAGTCAATGCATCCGCATCGAAATTTTCATTTCGGTCTCCAGGATCACGGATATCCAGATGATATTGATGCTCCCAGGCATCCGGCAGACCATCGGCATCCATATCGCCGGGTGCTAATGAGGCGGTCCAGGCCGTCCCCCTCACAGCATTAATCCACTCGAGATCGGATATCCCTTCGTATGTGGTTTTACTGGCAAGGTCCAAACCGAATCGAATTTCTTCAAAATTCAACAGGCCATCACCGTCGGGATCTTTGACCGAATCTCCAAAGACATATTTATTCAGCACCACAGGTCCGATCCCATTCCAATAGTCTTCTTCAATATCCGTGATACCGTCTTGATCGAAATCATAGATCGGCAAGTTGCCATTCAGGGGCGTTCCATCAAGGTATTCTTGAAGATTGCTAACGTAATCGGCATCGAGATCCCCCTGAGCGTCTGCACTATTATTGGGGTCCATTTCATAAAACAATTCAATTGGATTTGGAATACCATCTCCATCATCATCCGCATTATCTACCATCAGATAATCCAAGTAAATAGAGCTGATGGAGTGACCATTTAAAGGACTAAGGTGTTTACCCTGAATAGGAGAGGTATAAACAACTAATTCCTCATAATCTGTTAGACCATCACCATCACTATCCATCGCGAGAGGGTCCGTGCCAGCAACGATCTCTTCACCATCACTCAACCCGTCTCCATCTGAGTCATAATATTCGGGATAAGTGCCAAAAATTTGTTCGTCAGAATAGTTAAGTCCATCGTAATCCCAGTCATCCCAAAGCTGATCATCACTTGGGTGACTATCCTCCGAATCGTTGTAACCGTCACCATCGCTATCTGTGTCTATGAATTCCCAGTCGTCAGGTATGCCGTTATAGTTCCAGTCATTCCACAAACTCGCGTCTTCTGGATGAGAATCATACTGATTTACATAACTATCACCATCAAAATCTTCATCCGGCTCGTTCTCTGCATTAATCCCGTTGTTGTCCCAGTCACTCCAAAGACTGACATCATTTGGGTGTGAATCAAAAATATCGGCTCTGCCATCTCCGTCTGAATCTACAGTTTCCTCATCATCGTTGTATCCGTTATTATTCCAGTCTTGCCACAGCGATAAGTCGTCTGGATGTGAATCATACAAATCATTGTGCCCATCTCCATCAGAATCGGTTGTAGATTCATAATAGTCACTAAGTCCATTCCCGTTCCAATCGTCCCACAACGAAGCATCTGAAGGATGAGAATCGTCTATGTCTAAATAGCCATCGCCATCATAGTCCATCTCTTCCCATGGTCCTTCTTCGCTATCGTTAACTCCATTATTATTCCAATCGTCCCACAGCGAAGAGTCATGAGGGTTAGAGTCAAAGAGATCATTGTAACTATCTCCGTCTGAATCCATCTCTGCTTCAGCGGTATCGCTGACCCCATTCTCATTCCAGTCGTCCCACAAAGACGGATCAAAAGGATGCGAATCGTCTGGATCGAGATGGCCATCATTATCGCTATCATCAGGGGAACCACCCTCTTCCCCATCATTCGTGCCATTATCATTCCAATCACAATATAATGACGAATTTAAAGGATGCGAATCCTCGGGGTTTTTATAACCATCACCATCCCAATCATAATAACTATAACCTTGACCGACGACATTGTAATTCACCTCGTAATAGCCATACGCTTCGTCATGGTCACTGTAGCCGTTGGCATTACTATCCCACAGCCGGGGATCATAACCTCCACCTAGCCCTTCTAATAAGTCGATTTCATCACCATCCGTGATACCATCATAATCCGTATCGGGATTGTAAGGATTGGTTCCCCAGGCTGCCTCCCTCAGATCTGAGATGCCATCATTGTCGCTGTCACTATCGGATCCAGAATACTCCCAATAGAGCTCGTCTCCCGGGTCAAATTCGCCATTTTCGTTCCAGTCTTCGTACTGAATATAAAGCGTACCTGTCCCTGGGTCATATTCAGCCTCACCTAGATTGACACCGTGTAAATACGGTGTGGTTGATAGAGGCATCATCACCAAAAGCAATAAGGCCAACCAACGCCGAATGCGAGAAGCTCGCAGAACGGACAAGACTTGACTACGATAAGCCCGAGACCAACGCCTAGATGGATGCTTCATATACGTATTGAATCAAGGATTTTACTTTTTATCGGCTGCGGACTGACTGCTCACAGGCTGTGGCGCACTAACTGACTGAGCTTTCTCAGGAATACTCGGTGATCGGATAGGTGCACCTTGCGGATGAGTCTCAGGCAGTCGTGAAGTGGCTGCTTCTTCAGTGGGCTTTAAGGCTGAGTTGAAAGTCCTTTTCACTGACGCAGGTTTCATGGGAACAGGAGGACGCTGCACTGGGATGTAGGTCACATTAGCCGAGCTCCCGGGAATAGATTGCTGGCGAGGCCTCTGATTTCCAGCTTGCAGCGATGAAATTGGCTTCACTCGTCCCGGGGAACCCACACTCTCGTTTTTAGGGTCCAAAAAAGTCACGCTTAAGGACAACACCACCAATGCCGCAAAGAGTGGCCAAGCAGACCAAGACATTTTAGCAGAGTGCACATGACTGGAATTTTTGACCAGCATTGAATCGAGGTAAAAAACCAACCCTAAAACTACTAAAAACACCTCAAGTCTGTAAGAAGGAAACGATTTGGCATAATCCCAAAAAAATGCGAGTGCTAAAATTTTATACCAAGTATGTGATGCAGTTTCCATTTATAAGATTGATGCGCTTCTAAAGCACATGGTGACATTTTGAACAATAAAAAATTATCACAAGACTATTTTTTGTTTCTTAAAAAAACTTAATTGTTTAAATAATATAAATAATTATAGAATAATCATAATAACTGATTGAGTGTTTCAAAAAAAACGCAAACCACACCTCGTCTAATTCAACCCAAGAACTGTGTGCTCTCGTTCGGCAATATGGGCTGACAGCATTGAGGCAGGTTTAATGGTCGTCGGGCTAATCCGGCCTGGTCAACATCTGCGAACGCTGGATCAAGCTGTCGAAACCAAGCCCGATTTTCCCTGCATCAACGAGGACAAATTAGACGTCACTGCCCGACGCTTGATTCTGCGGCGATTTTTACTGAATTCGAAACTCGCGACCGATCTGAAGTCATTCCGGTCCCGAGCAGCACTGGCGTGGCTCACGGAGCGTTATTTGATAAACAACTGAGTTCGCCTCCTCTGAGGGCCAGGCGTAAGCATCCCCGAAACCAATGACAACCTGCACTTTTCGTTCGCCCGGGGTGGGATTTCACGGAATACTATCTCCCGCTTCCTGTTGACCGACCCTTTTCTCCCATGCCTCGCACCGCGACCCAAGCCCGCAAGACCGCCGAAACGGACATCCAGATTGAACTCTATGTGGATGGTTCCGGTAGCTCCACCATTGACACTGGAGTGCCGTTTTTCGACCACATGCTGACTCTCTTTGCCAAGCATGGGCTATTCGATCTGAAGGTGAAGGTCATCGGCGATGTGGATGTGGACTATCACCACACCGTCGAAGACACCGGCATCGTGCTGGGCAATTGCTTCCGCGAAGCTCTGGGTAACAAGGCCGGGATCGTGCGGTATGGCTTCTTCCTGCTACCGATGGATGAGACCCTGGCTGAGGTGGCCATGGATCTGAGCGGTCGCCCTTTCCTGAGCTATCATGCACCAGAGAAGATGGAGGCCATCGGCGGTCGTGCCGGGGTATTCAGCTACCAATTGGTGGAGGAGTTCCTGCGGGCCTTCTCCAGTGCTCTCATGTGCACTCTGCATGTCGAGATCAAGCGCGGTCGTGATTCTCACCACATGGCGGAGGCGATCTTCAAAGGTCTGGCCCGGGCTCTGGATGCGGCGACGCAAAAAGATCCACGTGTCACCGGCATTCCTAGCACCAAGGACGTACTCTAATTCACCCTCATGAATCTCGGAGTGCTTGACTATGGCGCAGGAAATCTGCGCAGTGTGCTGAATGCGTTCACGGCCATTGGCCGTGAGGCGAAACTGGTCACGGGTCCGGAGGGATTCGAGGGCCTGGATGTGCTGGTGTTTCCAGGACAAGGTGCCTTTGGGGACAGCGTGCGCATCTTGAAACAGAACCAACTCTGGGAGCCGCTGAAGGAGTGGCTGGCGGCAGATCGTCCTTACCTGGGTTTCTGCCTCGGTTATCAATTGCTGTTCGAAGCCAGTGAGGAATCTCCTGGTGTGGAAGGTCTTGGTGTGGCTCCGGGTATCGTGCGGAAGTTCAAAGCCGAGCACGGCCTGAAAATCCCGCACATGGGCTGGAACCAAGTGCACTGGGAAGAACGCGGGGCGAAGTGGTGGAAGGGACTGCCTAACCCGAGCTACCTCTACTATGTGCACAGCTACTACCCGGATGTGACTGATGAATCTCTGGCGCTCTGCCGCACGACCTACGGCAGTGAATTCATCGCGGGCATCTGCAAAGAGAACCTGATGGCGGTGCAATTTCACCCTGAGAAAAGCCAAGACACGGGCCTGACTCTGTTGCGCAATGCGGTAGCGGCGTTTGAGTGAAGTTCACAGAGTCTTCTGACCTCTTAATGATCAAGAGGTCAGAAGTATAACTAATTTTACGTTTAATTCGTGAACATCATTTGGCGCTAGCCTCCGTTCACTCTCTGTGATAAATGCAGTGAAATAGCGATTCATTCCCATCCGACGAATCGACTGTTTCAAGCATCGCTCTCCCGAGCAACGTGCCCATCATTTCCACAAGACGGTCCCAACCGAACTCTGCTGGAAAGGAATTCTATATGATTGAGCCAGACCTTGGTGATCCCTGCCACCTGCGGTGTCCGTGGAGCGGACGTGCGATGTGCGTGCGTTGTCTGCTAAG
The DNA here is from genome assembly GCF_900167535.1 of Prosthecobacter debontii. Classification (NCBI taxonomy): domain Bacteria; kingdom Pseudomonadati; phylum Verrucomicrobiota; class Verrucomicrobiia; order Verrucomicrobiales; family Verrucomicrobiaceae; genus Prosthecobacter; species Prosthecobacter debontii. The sequence goes on along the minus strand of NZ_FUYE01000016.1, from coordinate 144,595 downwards.
TCCGGCAGCCATTGCCGAACATCATGTGAGTCTTGGAGTGACCTGTGGTCTACGCCACATCTACTTCCCCAATTCACTCCCGCCTTGTGTTCATCACAATGGCGAGATTGATTGGCACTACGCTGAAGAGGAATTGGAGGAGGCTCATGCAGCCATGCTGGTCTGATCTCAGGCGGTGCTTTAAAAACCTGCTCCAGTTTTAAGGCACCGTGGAGGTTCAGCTTCCTCGTTTCTCGAAAAAAAGCGTGAACTCATGCCGGTTGTAGGTGAGGTGCGTCTGGGCAAACAACTGCAATCCGGCCTTCCTGGCGGTCTTAGCCGTTCGGCGAAATAGCTCACAGGGTTCGTCCACGGTTTCGATGCGCGGGACTTTCAGCGTGAAAACGATGAGTCCGCCGGGCTTTAAAGCACGGGACAAGCGGATGACGTGATCAATGGACTCATGGGGTGGGCCGTTGAGATCCGAGAGAATGGCATCGTAGATCGTGCCGTCTTTGGCTTCAAAGGTGGCCACATCGGCATGCACAAATCGGAGCCCGGGACGCTTGTCCAAGCGCTTATCCAAGGGGGCACGGTCAATCGCAGTGACGCGTTGTTTGCGGGCCAGGAGTTCGGCAGTCATGCCACCAGGGCAAGCGCCGAGTTCGATCCAGTGGCTGCCTTCCGGCATCGCTGGTCGATGCAGCAAAAGGTAGTGCAACGCCTCAGCAATCTTCGCCCCAGCTCGGCTGATGGTATCCGGTGAGTCCTGGTCAATGTACTTGCTGCCTCCTGCATAGAGACCATTGGCTAGACGCGGTGTCTGCATGCCGCAGAAGAGACCTTCCTTACCCACAAGACAGAATAAGGTCTCCTTTGTCGGGTCCTGCTCCTCGACGGCATTGGCCGCCAACGGAGGAAAGATTTGCAGCGCTCTTCCGCGAAGATTCGAGGCGAGGCTTTTGTAATACTTATCGGGTGAGATGGGATTGAGTTGCCCAATGAAGAGGCCCTGCGGACGACGATCCCCAAACTTTTTCAAAAGCGTCTGGGCCGCCTTTTCAATGAAGCCGTCCATTTTCTGGGGATTGCACGGCCAGGTGTGATCCATCGGCAAATTCCAGCGGGTAAACTTGGCCGCTTCGGATTGTCTCAAGGCCTTGGAATCTAAGGCCTTGAGGAGATAATAATCGTGGCCCAGCCGAGTGCTCGAAGCCGCCCCCAGATGCTTCAAAACATCATCAGCGATACTTTCGAAAATCTCAGGAATGCGCACCAGCCAAGGTCTGGGCTGGGGGGTTAGAGAGGAGGGCACGGAGTCTGGCATGAATCCATGACCTCGCCTCAGCAAGGCTGATGCGCAAGCTGGGTGTGGTTGTTTGACGTTTACTTGATGCCAATGACCATGGAATCCGGTCCGACCAAATGCTCGACACGGCAGTCCCGGAAGCCCGCTTCCTGCATCCACGAGATGCAATCAGCACCTGTATAGTCAAACCCTCCCGGAGTCTCAATCAGCATGTTCAAGCTCATCAAGAGGCCAAAGGCATTCTGGCTACGCGCATCGTCAATGATGGCGTCATAGACCACCACAGCGCCACCGCTCGGCAATGCCGCGTAGGCCTTTGCCAGCAGCATTTTTTTCGTTGGCAGATCCCAATCATGCAGGATGTGGCCAAACAGAAGCACATCGGCCTGAGGAAGCGCATCCGTGAAGAAGCTACCGCCCAGAAACTTGACTCGATCAGACAGTCCATTGTCAGCAATGTAATCCTCAAAGACGGGAGCCACCTCGGGCAGGTCATAACCGATACCCTGAAGATGTGGATGCGCCAAGCTAATCTGAGTGACTAAATCCCCCTGGGCTGTGCCGATGTCCGCACAGGTGCGGTAGTTTTGCCAGGGGAACTGAGCTGCGATGGCCATATTGGCACCACGGCTGACGCCAGACATGGCCCGGAGAAACTCCTTCAAGGCCGCAGGATCTGCATAGAGAGCCTTGAATGGATCATGCCCACCCTTGGATTCGTTTTGCGATTCTCCCGTGCGCAGAGCCGTGGTGAGACTTCCCCAAAATCCGTAGAGACGATGGTTACACATCTCCAAAATGCCCCCGATGTAACTGGGTTTACCCTTGTCCAAAAAGAGGTCGGTCTCAGGGGCGTTTTTGTAAATCTCTTCGTCGCGGATGAGAAACCCAAGCGCCACTAAAGCATCGAGAAAGTCACGCGCCCCTCGTTCATTGAGACCCAAGCGTCCTTGAACAGCATCGAGATCCCCTGGATGCTTGGCCAGTTCCGTGAAGACGTCCATTTCAACGGCACTTAGCAGGGTTTTGGAGGCCCAGAAGCCCATGCCAGTCTGGAGGATACGATCGGGAGAAAGACTCATATATTGCGGTGCGAGGAAAATGATTCACGGACGTCCATCAGCAGTATGAAAGGATAAGCCGACTCACTTTAGGTGAGCCACCTCATGACATCATTCTGTGACTGTCGATGGAGTGATAACCTCTTTTTCAAAGTCGGTTTCATTCACCCAACCTGCTTTGATCTTTTCACCACTCATGAATTTCTCGTAAAACCCGGCGTTATTCGTGGCAGGGTATTCATCGAAGATCTTGCCGTTGCCACTCAGGCGAGGATCTCCCTGCTCTTTGAGTTCGCTCTCCATCCGTTCTTTGAGGCTGCGGATTTTCTCAACATGCACGGACTCTCCGGCCAGGTTGTGTACACAATCGGCATCTACAGTGAGGTCGTAATACTCCTCCCCTGGACGCATGCCAAAGTTCAGCCGCCAGTATTTGTCGGAGCGATCCTTGCGCCCCATCTCCAAGATCAGACTCTTCGTGGCGCCACCATCCGTGTCGAGGTAACCCGTTTCTGGATTTCCCGCAGGCCAGCGAGTCGGTTCATAGTTTTTGAGGTAGAGAGATTCTTTCGTGACGATCCCCCGGATGGGATATCCCCAATCATGAGGGCGCCCCACGTCGGTCCGTTCTTTACCAATGAGGGTGTGATCGCGCTCAGCCAGGACCTGACCGCTCTTTTCACTCTCCCAGATCGGCCGCCAGCTTTTCCCTGTGAGAGGCATCATGCCGCTCTCTTTTTCCGTAATGCCGGCCACATCCAGAATGGTAGCCGCGATGTCGGTGAAATTGACGAAGTCTTCGATCACTCGCCCCGGATTCTTCACCACGCCAGGCCAACGAATAGCGAGCGGGATGTGATTGGAATCGTGATAGGCGTAACCCTTCACCCGTGGAAAAGGCATGCCATGATCGCTGGTCACAATGATGATCGTGTTATCCAGCATGCCGCGCTTTTCCAACTCGGTCATCATCCGCACCAGATGATTATCGGTATGCTCCACCTCATAAGCATAGTCGAGCATGTCATGGCGCACCGTATCGACATCCGGCCAGTAACCTGGCACATGATCAATGTCTGAGAGTTTTTTACCGCCCTTGTTCACGCCGGATTGAAATTCATAACCGCGATGGGGTTCCGTGCTACCATACCAAAAACACCAGGGTTTCCCTTCGGGAGCGGCATCCAAAAAGTCCACGAAGTTTCCAGCGTAGTCATTGTTAGAGATTTCGGGGGTCGCCGGCTCAAGTTTACGTCTGTTGAAGGGCTTACCGGTGATTTGACGCGGTTGACCGTTCTTATCTTTCGCGATCCCAGGTCCCCAACCTTTTCCGGTGATCCCCATGTGCCAGCCTTTGTCCATCAGCACCTCAGGCCAGCTTTTCAGCTTCGCCGGAAAGAAGGCCATGTGATTTCCAGCCTCTTCATTCTGCCAAGCATAACGTCCCGTCAGCACAATCGCCCGAGAGGGAGCACACTTGGCCACGGGCGTATAAGCGTGATTGAAGAGCAAGCCTTCCTTGGCCACTCGATCAAAGCCCGGAGTCTTCACCCAAGGGGTGCCATACACGCCTGCATGGGGCCCCCAATCATCCGCGATGGCAAATAAGATGTTAGGCCGTTCAGCAGCGAATGTGGAACTCACGGCAGCAGCCAGAAAAGCAAACAAGTAAAACTTCATGATCGTGATGATGAACAGATCGGTTTAGACGGTTACTTATTCTTGTTTCGCCTTCCCCTTCCCTTTACCTTTTTTACCCGCTTTAGGAGCTTCATCGTCCAGGACAGGACCCGCCAACGGAGGGTTCTCAAAATACGCCCCCTCATTGATCAAACGGGGATCTCCGGTGCGGCCCAGCTCGTCCATCAAACGCTTTTCCAGATCCTTCTTGATCTCCGCATAGGCAGGATCTTCCGCTAGGTTTTTGGTTTCATGCGGGTCCTTTTTCAGATCGTAAAGTTCATACTTGGGCCGCTTTCCATACACCCACTCGTAATGAGCCTTCCATTCGGGGGTCTTACGAGCCCCCACCAGCCACGCCTTGGTTGGCCCCGCATCGTCATCGGGATGTGTCACACGTGTGGTTTCTTCGATCTCCTGAGCTGTCGGCTCATTAGGACCATCCAAGCCATAGGGGTCTCCCATGGGCCAGCGATCAGGACGGAAATTGATGATGAAAAGGTGATCTGCCGTGTGAATGGCGCGTTGAGGGTAGGGTGTGTAATCGGCACGAGCACTCTCGACATGGCGTTCGCGTCCGGTAAACACTTGCGTGCGGGTGGGATCCACCAGACCGGATTTGTCGGACTTCAACACAGGCCAGAGACTGCGTCCTGTCATCACCTCAGGAATCGGTTGGCCCGCAGCTTCCAAGAACGTGGGTGCAAGATCCGTGAGATTCACGAAGTCATCCACCACTCGACCTCCGTTAACGCCAGGTCCCGTGATGGAGAGACTGACGCCCGTGCCGAAGTTGTAGAGATTGCACTTCCCATGGGGGAATCCAGGAGCACCATGGTCACCACTGATGACGACGAGGGTATTATCTAACTGACCGCCTTTTTCCAGCTCCTTCATCAGCACGCCGATGCTGTGATCCCAAGCCTGGATTTCTCCGAAGTAGTCCGCTAAGTCCTCACGCACTTCTGGCACATCGGGAAGATAGGGGGGCATTTTCCCTTTGAGTAAGTCAGGATCAATGTTCCAGAGCTTCTTCCCACTACCCTTAGTCCAAGAACGGTGCACGTTGGTCGGGCCAAACCAGTAACAGAAGGGCTTCCCCCCCTCGTTGGCCTTCAAGAAGTCGGTAAAGTTGCCACGCACTTCCGCATACAGCTCCTCCTTGGCGGCATCCAAATCTTTCCCCGCATCCACCAGCTTAGTGACGTTTTGGGAGAACTGATTGAATCTTCCACCTGCCGCTTGGAAGGCATACTTCTGACCACCATACGGCGCATCCGCAGGTGATCCCGGCCCCCACACCTTGTAGGTCTTGCCAATGTGATAACCTGCATCCTTCAGCAGCAAGGGGTAAGCAGGAATCTGGTCGTCCCACACAGCTCCCCGTAGGATCGCACCACGCCCTGTGCGCCAGAAATACTGTCCCGATAGAAGCGAGCTTCGACAAGGCGTGCAGGATGGGGCATTCACATGCGCGTGTTTAAAAAGCACCCCTTGCTTGGCAATCCGGTCAAAGTTCGGAGTCTTGACGATATCATTGATGCTACCACTGCCGTTTACTTCTGCATAAATGCTGGCATAGCGCCCCCAATCGTCCGCAAAGAAAAATAGAATGTTAGGTTGCTGCTGGGCCGCAATGAGTGACGACGCCCAGAGCGAAGTGAAACAAGCAATCAGATGAACAAAGCGGCGAATCATGGACAGTCTGGAACGACGCCACGAAGCAGAGCTTTCCGAAAAGCTTATTTCACGAGCCTTAGCTTCACATGCTTCAGCTCCAGCACTTGCGATCCCGGCATGGAAAGGGGTTCAAGCACCAACGTCACAGCCCCTTTGGGAAGCTCAAGTGTCCCCGCTGAGAGGTGCGTCCAGTTTCGATTGCGGTAGCGGCCTTTACTAGCTTCATCTCGATGCGGCAAAGGAACCTCCACAGGAGGAGCCGAAGGCACGGTCAGAAACAATGAAGATTCACCTGCCACCAACTTCAGCTGAGAACCCGCGTCCATGTCGGGACAAGCCAAGGCCAACTCCACCTCATAAAGGCCGCCTTGAGTCACTTCGAGATCAAACCAGACCTTCGCTTTGGAGTCTGTCCAGCCCGTGAGCCAGTCATTCGCGAATCCTGGGCCGGAGGCAAAATGCAGCGGAGGAGTGAAGAAGCTCTGCGGGGCATGTAGCTCGACGGGGTTCTGTTCTGAATGCCCCACTGGAAGAGGATACCGCTTCAGTCGGTCTTTAGATATATCGGCAAACCACGATTCATATTTTGTGCTCAGTTCCTCCACCACTTCGGGATGAGTCTCGGCGATATCCACTTTCTCACCGGGATCTTTTTCCATGTCGTAAAGTTGCCAAGGGGAGGCGGTGTCGTCAGCCGCCTTAGCCTTCGAGCCCCCCGATGGGCCTTTGATCTCGCGCACGAGTCGGTATCGTTGGGTGCGGACAGCCCCGGGATAACGATTGGTTTCATCAATCGGATTGTGAGTAAAAAGCACCCGCTCCGGCCAAGAATGGGCCGTTTCATCCTCCAATAAGGGCCGCAAGCTCAGACCGTCCAAGGGAGGTCCCGCAGGCAGATGAATGCCACAAAGATCCAGTAGAGTCGGGTAGAGATCAATGTGCGAGACAATCGGCTTTACCTCATGGGGCTTCCATTTCGCGGCTGGCCAGCGCATAAACAGAGGCACTCGACTCCCCCCTTCATGCACACTGGTTTTGCCTCCTCGCATCCCTGCATTCCATGTTTTCACCCCAGCCGTGCCACCGTTATCGGTGAGGAACAGAACGAGGGTATCGTTCGCCAATCCCGTCTTATCCAAATGCTTGAGAAGGCGCCCCACATTGTCGTCCAAGTTTTCACACATGCCGTAAAAGGCGGCTAAGACATCCTCCAGTCCTTTGGCTTTGAATTTATCGAAATAGCGATCAGGGACCTGATACGGTGAATGCGGGGCATTGTATGCTAAGTAGCAAAAGAAAGGCTTATCCTTGCTCGCACTGATGAACTTAATCGCTTCATCCGTCAGCACGTCAGAAATGTAACCCGTGGTCTTTTCCGGGGTGGATCCTCGCAAAAGTGTGGCATCGAAATAGTTGTTCCAGTGGCCATTGTTGAACCCAAAGACTTCATCGAAGCCCTGCCCAGCCGGGGTGTAGGGATATTGCTCGCCATTGTGCCACTTTCCCAAGCAAGCGCTCCGATACCCCGCCCGTTTGAAGGCTTCGGCCAGCGTCACCTCGGAGGGCTTCATGGCTTCCCGATTGTGCGTGACGCCATGGCATCCTGTTCGCAATGGGTAGCGCCCCGTGAGCAGTGCCGCGCGAGTGGGGGCACAAAAAGAGTTCACGTAGAAGCGGTCAAAGCGCACCCCACTGTGCCCGAGCTGATCAATATGGGGCGTTTGAAGATGAGGATTACCATGGATCGAGAGATCCCCGAACCCCTGATCATCCGTTAAGATCAGCAACACATTGGGCGAGGCCGCCCACAGGGTCATCTGAGTCAGCCAACAAAAAGCGATGACAAGGGCATGTTTCATATCACACCTCCCACTCAGTCGAATTGCATTTTCCCGGGAACGACACCGGCTTGGTGAGCCTCCACGGCTTTTTGAATTTGAGCCACCACCTCAGGATATTGGGCAGCCACATCACGCTTTTCTGAAGGGTCTTTACCCAGATGGAACAGTAGAGGCGGCTCATACAGATCAGGCTTGGCTTGGCCATAACCCGTCTGCGTTTTGAAGTGAGCCTTCCATTCTCCTAAGCGGCAGGCATAAAGCTTATCTCCGCGATAAAAGAAGAAGGGCCTCTCGGGCAATGGGCTGCCTTCAAACAACAGACTCGAAAGGTCTTCACCATCCAGAGTCACCCCCTGCGGCTTATCGGCTCCAGCCATGGCCAAAAAGGTCGGTAACAAGTCCATGGACTGAGTCATCACGGAGCTCACCGTAGGTTGAATGCGTCCCGGCATCCAGGCGATTCCGGGCACACGCATGCCGCCTTCCCAGGTGCTTCCCTTACCATCTTTCAGAGGCCCTGCACTGCCGCCTTGGTCTCCCATAATAAGCCAAGGACCATTGTCACTCGTGAAGAAGACCAGGGTATTTTCAGCCAAGCCTTGCTTCCGCAAACAATCCAAGACTTCGCCCACACTCCAGTCCAACTCCTCCACGGCATCCCCAAAAATCCCCGCACGGCTCTTCCCTTTAAAAGCCGGAGACGCAAAAAGCGGCACGTGAGGAAAGCTGTGCGCCATGTATAAAAAGAAAGGCTTCTGCTTATTCGACTCGATGAACTTCACGGCCTCCTCGGTGTAACGACGCGTTAACGCCGTCTGCTTCGCGGGTTGCTCGATGATTTCTCCATTGCGCATCAAGGGGACATTCCAGCCGTCTTCAGGCGGATTCGGGGAACCCGACGATCCTTTCGGCAATCCAGGGCGACCGTCCATGTCATTGGAGTAAGGAAGCCCCACGCTCAGATCAAATCCCTGCTCCAGGGGACGCGATCCCTCGTGGATTCCAAGGTGCCATTTGCCCACATGCGCGGTGGCATATCCCTTCGCTTTCAGAGCTTCTGCAATCGTGATTTCAGAATCAGGCAATCCTCCTTTTGAATTCGGAAACAGCACTCGCCGAGGCCCATACATCCCACTGCGGATGGGATAACGTCCCGTTAAGAGCGCGGCACGGCTGGGGGAGCACACTTCCGAAGCCACATAGAAATCCGTGAATCGCATTCCCTCAGCCGCCATTCGGTCCAGGTGCGGCGTGCGAATCGTCGGTGAACCGTAGCACCCCAGGTCTCCATAACCTAAATCATCGGCAAAAATCACGACCATGTTTGGCGCGTCTGCCCACAGACTCGAACTAAGAATCAATACCCAAGCGGCAGCTAGAAAATGAATGAATGGCTTCACTATAAACAAGAGGAGGTGTTGAGCGAATGACTCCGAAACTTTTGGCCATTGGCGTCCTAGCCTGTGAAATCTGGCCCTGAATATGCTGTGCCGACTTCACCACTAAGAAGCTCGAATGAAGCCTTTCGCCCCAGAGACATCACCAAAACGAGACATCCGGTGCAACTTTGCAGTGATTTTCGGTAACATCAGATATCCCCTAATTCATCCTACAATCTTGACTCAATCCGAAAGGAGTCCAAGTCTTCACTGTATTAGTTTGGATTAGCATCTCGGTTTAGATCGAAGCAAATTCTTAACTTTTTCAAGAAAGGCCCACGCCCTCCGCTTTTTCCCTCATGTTAGATATCCAGCGCCAACGAGTTGGCCTACTCAAAGAAGATGTGTATTTCACACGTCGAATTCTGATCGCTCACCTGAGCGTAGGCGTTGTCATTGTTGTCTTACTGACCGCTCACGGGGTGATGAGTTGGGCCGTTGCTGCAAGTCTGTGGTTCCTACTCACGATCATGCCGATGCACGGCATGATGCGCGCTCAGGCCTGTTGTCGGCACCTCCTCGGGGTTTTATTTCTGCTGTTCAGCGCTTTAGGCGTTTACTTCCTCACTCAGGTGGAGCCGTCTTTGGATGAGGATCAATTCAGTCTCGTCCCTGCCGGACTTCTACCATTCTGGCTCGGCACCTTGAACATTTTATATGCGGTGGCGGGTGCATGCCTGATCGGTAATCGTAAGGTCCGCAGGGCGACGACGATCGGCTTTTCACTCTGGTGACGTTGGGCGACGTGCGAACCATGCCAGGAATTCACGATTGCCGTCCGTTCCCTGGATCGAAGACTCGACAAGTCCCTTCCATTCGAATTCCGGGCGTTTTTCGATGAAGGACTGCAAACGTGAGCAGGCTTTTGCGTGCAACTCCGGCTCCCGGACAATGCCCCCCTTACCGACCTCATCCCGACTGAGTTCAAACTGGGGTTTGACCAGGACCAGGGCCTGACCTCCGGGCTTCAGGACGGCCAGAGCTCCTGGCAGAACGAGGGTGAGGGAAATGAAGGACACATCGGCAACGATAAAGTCCACGAGCTCTGGGACATCCATGGGCTGAAGATGACGCACGTTAAAATTTTCCCGACAGACCACCCGGGGATCACTGCGCAGCTTCCACACCATCTGATTGGTGCCGACATCAAAGGCGTAAACCTTCACCGCACCCCGTTGCAGCAGGCAGTCCGTGAAACCACCCGTCGAAGCCCCGACATCCATCGCCACCCAGCCCGTGACATCGATGCCGAAGTGCTCCAGAGCACCTTCCATTTTCAATCCGCCACGACTGACAAAACGAGGCATCTCCTTCACACGCAATGGCGCATCTTGACGCACCAGCCAGCCGGGCTTGGTGATGATCTCTTCACCGAGCAGGACTTCACCGGCCATGATGAGTCGCTTAGCCTGCTCTCGTGAAGAGGAAAGCCCCCGCTGAACGAGAGCAAGATCGAGTCGAATGCGCGCCATTAGCGTGACACGGGAGCGATGACCTCATCCCCTGGTTCAATACTCACACCGGTTGGGATGGAGGCGAAGTCCAGATCCGCCACGGCTTCGGTTTCTTCAATCGAGTCTGTAACGGTGATTTTGCCAAGGATAGCGCTATCACGCCGCACTTCGAGCTGCTGACCTTTGGTCAGCCCAGCCTTGGAACCTGCATCCAGCACGACAAAACCCTGTTCTTTAACGACCGTTTTGACCTTAGCCACCGCTGGAATGGCAAGCACCTGCTTCTGCATGGGAGTTAAGGTGTTGGTGGAGATTCCTTGGCTTTCCGCCTGGATCACGGATTTAGGCACCGTCAAACCTCCTCCTGGCAGAGCTCCTGCACCCGCCATCACCTCGGCTAATTCGGGATCCGCTTCTTTTTTGGCAATCGTGCCGGGTTCGGGTGGCGGAGTAACGGAAGTCGCCGGGACGCTCGGCAAGGGCACCAAACTGGATGCCTCAGGGCTGGCGGCTCGATCTGCCGCCTGCTGTTTTTTCACAAACGCCAGCTCCTCACGTGCTCCTTTGGCCGCCTGCTGGCCTTCCCAGGCGAGGTAACCGGTGATGGCAAGAAGAATGATGGTGAGGGCAAGAGCAAATTGAGTCAATCGCATGATCTCCATGTAAACGCGGATTGAGAAAACGGAAAAGCGAAATCCTCGCCCCTTGCACGCCGTGCGACGCGTTTCACTATAGAAGCTCACATGATTGATATTGCACTATTCAGGTTGCCCGGAGGAAGGGCGTGGATCGGCCAAGGTCCATTTGAATCTTTGGCGGAAGCCCCGGCCGAGGGCGGCGTCTTCTACGTCAACGATTTTGACCTGAGTGATAAGCGTCCATGGAAAAAGCCCTCTCAGCTCGTGGAGGTAAGCGCTGACTCCCTGGCTCAGAAAGCCGGATGGAATGGAGCTACGCCCCCCAAAATTCAGTGGGCCAAGCCTTCGACAGAATGGTTCAAGATGGCATTCCGTCGCATCCGGCGCGAAGTTTTGTCGAAACGGCTGGAAAAAATGGTGCCCGTGCTGACCGAGCGCGGCACCATCACTCAGGGAGACCCCGTGCGACTTTTGGAAAAAGTGATGACCGCTCCCACCAACACTTGGGGTTACGGCTGGGTGCAGGCTGGGCAGGGCTTTCTGGGAGCGACTCCCGAGTTACTGTTCCGAGCTCAAGGTTCCTCCGTGGAAACCATGGCCCTGGCTGGCACGGCCAAACCAGGAGCCCAGGAAGCCTTCCTGACCGATGTGAAGGAGATTGAGGAACATGAAATCGTCGTGCGTTACCTCACCGAACGACTCAATGCCCTCGGCAACGTGGAGCGAGACCCACGCGGCCTCTGCCAAGCCGCCAATTTGCTGCATTTTCAGACGAATCTGCGGGTGATGCTCGATCAAACGATGGACCCCGGAGCCTTGGTAACTCAACTGCACCCGACCCCTGCTGTGGGTTGCCTACCACGAGAGGAACATTGGCTGACCAAGCTGCGTGAATACCGCACTCAACTTGATGTGCCAAGTTTCTTCGGGGCTCCCTTTGGTTTTATCGAGCCCGGTCAGGGAAATACTTGTCATATGGTGGTGGCTATCCGAGGCCTTGGCTGGACCAAGGATGAAGCGCAACTTCCCTCGGGTTGTGGCATTGTAGGAGGTAGCGCCTTCGATCACGAATGGCGTGAACTGCGTCTCAAGCGAGAGTCCGTGGTGACCATGCTCGGCCTCTAGTGCAGTTAGCTCCGCTCCCTCTGCATGAACACCCTCATCGTCCGTTCCCTTTTGACGGCGCTCGCCCGCATGGGTGTCGCCGAAGTCTGTGTGGCTGCTGGCGCTCGGAATGCTCCGATCATTGCCGCACTGACTGAAAGTGAAGGAGTGAAACTCTGGAACTTTTTTGAAGAACGCAGTGCAGCGTTTTTCGCCATTGGGCGCATCTTGGCCGATAAAGCTCCCGTGGCTGTCTTGACCACCTCGGGCACAGCCTCAGCGGAGTTGCTGCCTGCGGTCATCGAGGCTCATTATCAAGGGTTACCTCTCGTGCTGATCACAGCAGATCGTCCACGCCGATATCGTGGCACGGGGGCTCCCCAGGCCATCGAGCAAAAAGATCTTTTTGGCCCCTACGTGTCAGCATGCCTGGATGTCGAGGTGGGGGCCAGTCTCTCTTGGCCAACACGCATCGGTCCGCGCCCCTTGCACATCAATATCTGCCTGGACGAACCTCTAGCCACCAATTTGAGCGGCATTGATTTCCTGGCGCACCACGGACCGGGCACTCCCAAACAACCCGCATCACCCGCCTTTGCTTTGGCGAACGAACCGACCGCCGTTCTGGCCTCGGGGCTCTCCGTCTCTGAAGCAGAAGAGGCAGCCCCCTTGCTTGCTAAGCTGGGCCTGCCTGTCATGGCGGAAGCTACGTCCAATCTCTGGGGGAAGTGGCCGAATCGCCCCAAGCTGGATCATCTTCTCTATCCAGCGGGGGAGTCCCATCTCACGGCTCTGGATGCCCAACAGATCTTGAGGATCGGTGGTGTGCCTACCGCCACGTGGTGGAGAGAATTGGAAAATCATCCCGAAATCCATGTCACCAACATTACCCGACTGCCCTTTCCTGGGCTGGCTCGGCGAGAGCGGGTGCAGACGCTGCCTTGGTCATGCTTGGCCGAAATGGGCCGTTATCAACTCCCTCCTGCCATCGTCGCCAGTCAGGTTCCTGACATCCAGGCGGCCCTGAGTGATCATCCCTTGTCTGAGCCAGGTTGGATGCGTGAACTAGCCATGCACATCCCCGACGGCTCGCAGGTCTTTTTAGGAAACAGTCTCCCCATCCGCGAATTCAATCTCGGGGTAGGGTTCATCCATCCCCAAGTTGAGTTTTTAGCTAACCGCGGAGCCAATGGCATCGACGGACTCGTTTCTACTTGGCTGGGAACTTCGGCCATCGTTCGTGAGAGTTGGCTGATCTTGGGAGATCTCAGTGCTCTCTATGATCTGGCCGCCCCCTGGATCATGGCTCAACTTCCAAAGGCCAATCGTCGCCTCGTGGTAATCAATAATGGAGGCGGCAAGATCTTTGCCCGCGTTAAATCTCTCCGTGGCCTTTCGCGCGAAGCTCGCCACATCATTGAGAACCGCCATCGCGTTCACTTCGGGCCGTGGGCCGAGATGTGGGGGCTCGGTTACCTCAAGGTCACACATCCCGACCAACTGGACGATCTACCCGAAGGGCCCCTTCTCATCGAGGTCATTCCCGATGCTGAGCAAACCGACACCTTCTACTCCAAACTCGCCTAGTGCTGTCGGCAGGTGCCCTTTGACTCAACGGCGGCGCCGCAGTGCCAAAGCAACCAACGCGAGCAATATGAACAAGCTCCGTGAGGGCTCCGGTACGGAAGCGATGCCATCCAGAGTCGCACTGTTACCGCCACTGATGGAGGCATTGTAATTGGTGGTGCTGAGCACAAAACGATCAATCGCTACCCCACCCTCGCGGTTACCGATGGTGAAAGTAACATCCAAGGGGTTTTCAACACTGGCTCCTGTAACAGTGAAGGTCAACGCTGCCGTAGAATCCCCTGAAAACTGTCCCATATCCCAGTAAAAATACTGTCCTTCATTGGGGTTGGGTGTCTCACTGGCGGCAGGAAGGTGCCCCTGGCTTGGTAGGTGCTGGGCATACCAATCATTGTCCTGCCCTGCGCCTGTGGCTGCGGCGATCCCGAGATCACGCGGCAGGTAAAAGGAGTCCTCGTTTCCATAGCTCGGAGGCGGTGTGGAGTTCGACCGATCATACATGGAGTATTTTGTGAACACGTAATACGTGCCATCCGAAGTGAACTGGAGATCATAAGTGGCAAAGGAACTCGGTGAGCCGCCACCATGAGTGTAGAGTGCATCACCGACCACATTGGAGCCGGTAGGAATGGTCTGAGTGCCACCAGAAGTCGTAATCACCGACCAGCCGCTGCCCGTCAGCGACGAATAATCCTCGGCTTCAAAAGCAAACACACCCGCTTCTTGCTGAAGCAAGACAGCTCCTGAAGTCAGTGCAGTCCAACTCAAGACACTCGCCAGTGTGAGGGTAAAAATCCATTTTGTCATTTCTTCCCCTCTCACGGATTTCTCACCTATTCAATTCGCGATAACTTGGATGTCTCACAAGACGTTCACCGAATCTAATAAAGCTTTCACTTAACCATCAAGAATCCGTTTTCCCCTCACCCTGAGTCAGCCAGTGAAACCTACGGTTTCCGGAGCCATGTGATTTCCAGTTTCCCATTCCTATCTTCCCCGCTAAACAGATCCGCGCATGACCCACGCTGAAGCTTCCTCTCGTGCCGAGTATCTCCGCACTGAACTGCATCGCCACAATCACCTCTACTATGTCGAGGCGAGGACGGAGATCACGGACCAGGAGTTCGATGCGTTATTGCGCGAATTGCAGGGCTTGGAAACCCAATTTCCCGATCTGCTCACGGCGGACTCTCCCACGCAGCGTGTGGGCGGTGCCCCCATTGAAGGTTTTACCCAGATCCGCCACAGCGTGCCGATGATGAGCCTGGATAACACCTATTCTGAGAGCGAGTTGGTGGCCTTCTTTGCCCGTCTTCAGAAAGGTTTGAATCGGGAGACGATCGACTGCGTCATTGAGCCGAAGGTGGATGGAGTCGCCATCAGCATCCGTTATGAAAACGGTGTGCTCAAACACGGTGCCACCCGTGGTGATGGCCAGACTGGCGATGACGTGACGCATAACCTCAAGACCATCAAGAGCCTGCCGCTGCGCTTGCCCAAAGAGGGCCCTCAAACCTTCGAGGTGCGTGGCGAGGTGTTCATGACCAAGGCCAACTTTGCCAAACTGAATCAGGAGCGTGAAGAAGCCGGTGAACCCCGCTTTGCCAATCCGCGGAACTCCACAGCAGGCACACTGAAGCTGCTGGACCCCAAGATCGTGGCCAAGCGGCCCCTGGACATCGTTTTCTATGGCCTCGCCGATTCCTGGGATCACCCGATTGCATCCCAGTCTGAGGTGCATGAGCTGCTACAACGAGCGGGCCTGCGCAAGGCCGATCTCATCTGGAGAAAAGACACGGCTGAAGGCCTGCTGGAGGCCATTCGCGAGCTGGATGAACGCCGCAAATCCCTGCCCTATGAAACCGATGGCGCAGTGATTAAAGTCAATGCCTTTGCCGATCAACGCGAGCTCGGAGCCACCAGCAAAGCCCCACGGTGGGCCATCGCTTACAAGTATCAGCCCGAACAGGCCGAGACCAAGGTGCTGTCGGTGGATATCCAGGTTGGCCGCACCGGAGCGCTCACTCCCGTCGCACGCTTAACGCCCGTCTTCCTCAGTGGCTCCACCGTGAGCAACGCGACCCTGCACAACTTTGAGGAAATCGAGCGCAAAGACATTCGCGTGGGGGACACGGTGGTGATTGAAAAAGCCGGGGAGATCATCCCTGCGGTGGTGATGGTGAAAAAGGAACTGCGCACAGGCGAGGAAACTCCAATCCCCGTGCCATCCACCTGCCCGATCTGCGGCAGCTCTGTGCATCGCGATGAAGAGCAAGTCGTGATCCGCTGCCCCAACCCTCACTGCCCCGAGGTGGTGAAGCGCCGACTCGAACATTTTGTGAGCCGTGGCGCCATGGACATCAGCGGCCTCGGCGAATCCGTGGTGGCTCAACTGGTGGACACCCCGCTGAATGGTAAACCCACGGTCGAAGACGCGGCGGATCTCTATCAGCTCGATATTTTCAAACTCTCCCGCCTGGAGCGAATGGGCAACAAGAGCATCGACAACCTTTTGAAAGCGATCCAAGCCAGCAAACAACAGGATGCCTGGCGTCTGCTGTTTGGTCTCGGCATCCTGCACGTCGGCGCTGGCGGTGCACGCAAGCTGCTGGAGCATTTCGGCAGCATCGACGCCATTGAGAAAGCCAGTATCGAGGAACTCTCGCAGTGTCCAGATATCGGCAGCGTGGTTGCTCAGAGCCTTCATGCCTGGTTCCGAGATGCCACGAATCTCACCCTCCTGAATCGTCTGCGTGAAGCGGGTTTAACCCTGGCACAGCGAACCGTCGAAGCCGCGAGTGACAAGCTCCAGGGCACCACCTGGGTCATCACTGGCACCCTCAGCCAAGATCGCGAAAGCATCGCCGACATCATCCGGGCCAATGGAGGCAAAGTCAGCGGCAGCGTTAGTGGCAAGACGACCTATCTCCTAGCCGGTGACGAAGCCGGTAGCAAGCTCGACAAGGCCACGAAACTGGGTGTGAAGATCCTCAGTGAAGAAGAGTTTCGCGGAATGCTCTAAATTACATTTTTCCTGAAGCTTCTCGGTTGGCGCTCTGTAATACATTTCTCCCCGGTATCCGATTCGCTCGAAGAGATGCCGGGGCTTTTCTCATGAAGTTCCTGACTGCATTCCTCATTGCCCTTGTTTTCTACGCGGGTTCAACTCCATTTTCTTCAGCAGCGAAAGGTCCGCCTGCTGCGCTGGAAACCAAGATCGACGAGGCCTGGCAAGTCACCTGGGATCGCTTTTTCCATAAGGATGTGCAGACCTTCGCGGACTACCTCAGCAGTTATGAGCCGGGCAAGGAGTTGGCCCACCTACCTACGGCGGAGGAAGTGAAGCACCAGTTTCCCAATCCCTGTGGCTACAGCACTGGCATGGAGGATGGCATGATCCTCGGGGGAGCCATGCTGAGCATTCTCGCGGATCGTTATGCGGTGACTCAGGACGAGGCTTTACGCGAGCGCATGAGCCAGGTTTTTAATGGCATGCGCTTGAGCGCCACCGTCCACGGAGTCCCGGGTTATGTCGCACGCAACGTCTGCCCCGAAGACCGAAAGAGCGTTTACATCAACTCCTCGCGAGATCAATACACCCACTTTGTTCATGGTCTGTGGAAGTATTACCACAGCCCGCTGGTGGACGAGGCCACGAAGGGCGAAATCCGCAATATTCTCGCAGCGGTGGCGGATCGCATGATCCAGTTCGTGACCCCAGAGAACGATTACGACTTCTGCCGCGCCGATGGCCAGCACTGTCCCCTCGGCATCTGTCGCATGTGGAATGTGCAGGCCCATGAAGCTGCCCGCCTGCCCATGATCTACGCAGCGGCTTGGGATGTGACTCAGGATGAGCGCTACCGCAAAGAGTGGCGCCGATACGTCGCGGAAGCGGTCAAGCAATCCGCCACACCGGATGGTCACAAACCCGCCTACGCCCTCCTCCAGATGCAGTGCTCGCTGGAGCTACTCCTAGCTCTGGAACCTGAGAACTCACTGAAGAGCGAGATCGAAAAGGTCATGGCCCACGTCGCCCAGTTGGCCACCAAGCGCACGGCCTACATCTGCTCACAAATCGCCAAAAAGTCCCCCACAGAGATGCAGATGCTCGGTCCCGACTGGCGCAAAGTGCCGGTCTGGAAGAATCAAAAGGGTTACCCCAATCCCCAGTGGGGAGCCTACCGCGAGATCTGGCACATCACCCGTGAAGCTGGTGAATCGGCCATTGTCCCCCTCATGCTCCCGCAGCCCGAAATTCCCGCCGAGCAGAAACAACGCCTTCGCGACGTCATCCTCCAGTGCGACTACCGGCACAACTCAAGCTGTGGAATCATTTACCACCTTGGCGCCTACTGGAAGGCACGTCGACATGGCCTGCTGTAAATGGGCAAGTCATACCTCTGGAACGACAAGTCAGACTCACTTGGTCAACTGATCAGCTCCTCCAAGTCGGATTCATTCAGCCCAGCCATGAGCGGTGATTTCTCGTCCAGGGCGGCTTCGACCAGACCACGCTTTTTCGCCTGGAGGGCCAGAATGCGCTCCTCCACCGTGCCGCGCATGGCGAGGCGGTAAGCGGTCACGACACGTTGCTGACCGATACGGTGAGCGCGGTCAATGGCCTGCGCTTCAACAGCGGGGTTCCACCAGGGGTCGAGCAGGATCACATGATCGGCCGCCGTTAGGTTAAGACCGTAGCCACCCGCCTTCAAACTGATGAGGAAGACGCGGCAGTTCGGGTCTGTCTGGAAGCGTTTGACCTGAGCTTCACGATCCTGACTGCTACCATCGAGATAGGCATGCTCCAGGTTCTGCTCTTTGAGCAGGGTGCGCACGTGCTGAAGATACTGCACGAATTGGCTGAAAATCAGCACCTTGCCGCCGCCCTCCAGAATGGACTCCAGACGCTCTTCCAGCATGGGCCACTTACCCGAGAGGTCCTCGCGCTCCAGCTTGCCTAAAGTATCCGCCTGTAAACCCGTGAGACGAAGATCACAGCAAGCCTGACGCAAACGCAACAAGACCGTGAACATGGTCATCTTGGCCCCATTCTGACCGGATCGTTTGCGAGCCGCCTTGATCTCATCGCGCCCTTCTTCGAGCAGACGACGATAGACCTCACCCTGAGCGGGGCTCGGTTCGCACCAGAGCACCTGCTCAATCTTCTCGGGCAGATCCTTCAGCACCTCACGTTTCGTCCGCCGGAGGAAGTAGGGGCGAATGAGTTTTTTCAGCCGCTCACTGGCAGCTTGTCCGGCAGGAGTTCCCAGAGCGGTTTGGATCGGCTGCTCAAAGCGCTCTTTGAAGCCATCGCGGCTGCCCAGATACCCCGGCAGGAGGAATTGATAGATCGACCAAAGATCTCGGGTGCTGTTCTCCACCGGTGTGCCGGTGAGGGCGATGCGTGCATGCGCCTTGAGACTGCGGAGAGCTTTGGCCGCGTCGGTATCAGGATTTCGGATGTAGCTGGCCTCATCGAGCAAGACCAACCCCCAAGCCTGTTTTTGAATCACCTTCTCATCACGGACGACCAACTGATAGGTGGTGATGAGCACATCCAATTCCTTCAATTGACTGAGCACTCGATCCCGCTTGTCCCCCTGTGAAACAGCCACCTTCAGGTGGGGTGCAAAACGCTCGAATTCAGCCCGCCAGTTGCCTGTCAGAGACTTTGGGCAGACGATGAGACAGACCTGTCTCTCTTTGTCACTTTTCTCCCCCACGTAGTTCGACACCACCGCGATACTCTGGACGGTTTTTCCCAGCCCCATTTCATCGCCCAAAAGTCCTCCCCGCCCTGCTTGAGCAAGGCCGGTCATCCAGCGCACCCCTAGAAGCTGATAGGGGCGAAGTCGGGCTCCCAATTCGCCCAATGCGTCCAGGGTCTTTTTCTCTTCCGGTAACGGGACGGCAGACTCCTGCTCAGGCAAGAAATAGGAGGCGTGCAGCGCACTGATGCGCGCCCCATCTGGCGTGATCTGAAGAGGCACGTCCTTCAGTGTGTCCTCAAACTCCTCCACCTGCTGGAGATCAAGCAGGTAGCGTTTGCCATTCTTGCCCTGGACTGAGCGCTGACCAGACCGCACCAAGCGCAGCACTTCCGAGCGAGACAATTTGAAGCCATCGGGAGACTCGTAACCGAACTCCATGGCCAGCCAATCGGCTCCAGAGGATCGTTCTCCGTCCATCGGCACTTGACGCACCTGCGGTTGAATCCGCGCCACGCCGCGAGTGGCCACGCGCCATTTCTCCCCCTCGATCACCTTCACCTCCTGACGCAAACGTGGCAGGTCAGTGGCAAAAAAGCGCATCACACTCTCCGCCCCTATCAGACGGAAAACCTCGGTATCCACCGAGCCCAATCTTAGCCCCGCCGACTTGAATCCCAAGAACTGAAGACGGGCCAAAAGACGCGTTTCGGCCATTCTGTTGGCTACGTAAAAAGTCCCCGGAGATTCTTGATCCTGAAGAGGAAACTTTTTATCCACTTCGCTAGAAAGCCCGGAAGAGTTAATGTTCCATCTCAACCCCTGATATTCGGCGGAGAGCGTTACATCGACGGCCTGGAGAGAACCTTCCAGACGCAGTTCAAAGGTGCACGGGACGGGGGCGACATGGAAGTGTTCCAGCTCGCGCCCTCGGGTCTCGACCAGAAACCCTTCAGCCAACGCCTCGCGCTGCTGGATGAACCAGGCGATGGGTCGCCGACAAGGCAACTCCGCCAACAAACGAGACAACTCTGTCTCTAAAGGTGGAAGACTGAACAGGCTCTGGGTTTCCCGGCACAGCCACCACCCTGCAGGCTGACTTTTGAAAAGAGGCCCTTGTCCCGCACCTTCCAAACTGAGCTTCACCTGAGCGCCTTCGGCTTCGACGATCAGAGGCAGGCGAACTGGCTCTGCAGCAACAGCCAGGGATACCCCCCCACCGGAGGGCTTACCCGCAATGACACGAGGATGATCCGCCAGAACTGAGAGGAGATCAGCCATGGCTTTGGCCGTCAGGGACATCGGTGCACTCTGGGCCTTGATCCCCTGCTCGGACAGCCAAGCCGCGAATAGCGACTCCTCAGGCTCGCCTCCAGATTCAAACTTCACGTAAGCGCCCAGGGGCTCGCGAGTGATGCCCTGGAGGAGGTTTTCCGGCAAAAATAGCGTAAAGCGTCCGAGCACACGTCGAGGCTGACGCGCCTTGGGCACAGGGGGCAAAGGCGCCGATGCCACTGCTGGTGTGGATGCGCGTGCGCCTGCTCCAGCTTGCTCTTGACGAATCCCCGGAGGTGGAACCTTGGCAGCAGCGGGTTTCGTGGGATTCAGATACACCAGTGCCACCGCCAGCGAATGCTCACAGATCAGGCCTCGGCGGGAGGATGGACAGGTGCAGAGATTATCCACATCACTGCGACTGCGGATACGCAGACCACAGGCAAACTTCATCCTTCCGCTACCGGCCAGGCCACGCACGAGTCCGGCCTCCGCTTTTTGCAGCTCGACCAACCCGGCGTCCACAAGGCCACGCGCAGCCTTCATGGCCTGCCAGCCACCAATTTCTCCCAACCATTTCTCCGTGAATTCCATTTCTTTCTGGCGCGGGGCATGGTTCCCGTTCAATGTCGCCCGTCAAGGCAAGTTTATGCGGATAGTTGCGATCACCAATCAAAAGGGCGGCGTGGGTAAAACAACCACCTCCGTCAATCTGTCAGCATGTCTCGCTCAAATGGGCGTGCGCTGTCTCCTGATCGATCTGGACTCCCAAGGCAATGCAACGAGCGGCCTGGGTCTAGCCAAGGAAGAGGGAGGCAGTATTTATTCAGCTCTCGTGGAGGGCACCGATCCTCATGAGGTGATTCGTAGCACGCGCATGCCTCATCTGTCCGTCATCCGCAGCCATCAGGAATTGGCAGGATGTGAGATTGAGCTGGCTCAGCGCGGCAATCACCTCACCCGACTCCGTGAAGTATTGGACCAACTGCGTCATAGTAATCACTTCGATTACATCTTCCTCGACTGCCCCCCTTCCCTTGGCGTACTGATGACCTCAGCCCTGGCCGCAGCAGATGAAATGCTGGTACCGATCCAGTGCGAATATTTCGGCCTAGAGGGTCTCTCCAGCATCGTCCAAGTCGTGCAGCAAATCCGTGACTGCGGCGTGAATCCGAACCTTCTTCTCGAAGGCATCGTGATGACGATGTACGACCAGCGGGCCAACCTGGCGAACCAAGTGGTGAATGATGTGAAGAGTTACTTCGCGGAAGTGATTTACAACACCATCATTCCGCGCACCATTCGCCTCGGAGAGGCCCCAAGCTTCGGTAAATCCATCATTGAATACGAGCCCAATGGCCGTGGTTCCCAAGCCTACAGAGCGCTGGCCGAGGAGTTCCTTGCCCGACGTGCCACCAAATAAGCAGCTAGCATTAGCGGATACCACCTTCCGCAAAAAAGGAACTGCCATGGATGTCCTTAATAGGTCCTTTTTGCGAACTCTCCATGTCCCGCACAAGGCCCCTCAAGGGCCTGAATCTTCTGCGACGATGTGAGCTTACCCGAAGGTGAGGTTAGATGAGTTTGCGCGGAAGAGCACATCGAGTTCAGCGTCATCTGATCTTTGATCCCCAGACTCTCACTGCCTGCCGAAGAGCCTGGAAATACAGCCAAGTAACAACATCCATTCCACACCTTCAGTTAGGCCAACTCGCAACAACATAATCAAACGAACACTAACTAAAAATTTGTTAACTTGTTTAAATATTTAGTTGGCACGTAGCGTATGGAGTCTATAATCCATTTCAATTATTATGATCCGTTCAGCCACCCCACTTATGCTGCTGGCCGAGCCTCCCGCCCGCCAAGCTCGTCAGGCACGTCTGTCTGGTTTTGATTTTGTGTTCTTACTCACCGCCACTTTGTTCATCATTGGCGGCTGTTTCTTCATGCTGGATCTCGCCGCCGCTCACAGCTCCGGCCAGGAGAGTTCAATGCTTAGAACCATCACGGATGTCTCAAGTTGGCTCCCGTCCATGATCGCAACTCTGGCAGCGACTGTTGGCAAGTATGTTCTGCTGTTGGCTGCCAGCGTTTTGAACTCGGCCTTGATTGTCATGCTGGTTCAGTTTTTACGCTCCCTGGATCGTCGGGTTAGCCATGTATCCATTAGCAAACGTGAAGCAGTGGTGAACACTTCTTATGTGCGCCCTGCTAAAGAAGGTCGCCAGGCTGCTGCCGTTCGTCAGTCCAGCCCCTTCTTGCTCACGCCTGTTTTCCGTTGAGCTAAGGGCCAATGGGAAAACGATTTGTGTCACTGACGCTTTGCGAAATTGATCATCGCAGTTTTTGCGACTCGCTCAAACAAACAGACGGTAGATGTAGCAGCAAGATTCACATCTTGTTGGGTTGGTGATCTCGCCTTGATCTGGATGCCTGCTTAGTATCGGACTCGCCTAGTTTCATCGTGCGAGAGCAAGCAGCTGACTGTCAAAACTCGCCTCGAAAGACGCAGCGGGCTGAGGGGGTTTCGTAGATGACGATTTCGCAAAGGCCGGGGAGCTGGGGTGCGAGCTTGCGCCAGAGCCAAGCGGCCATGTTTTCAATCGTGGGATTCTCCAGCCCTTCGATCTCGTTGAGATAAGCATGGTCCATGCGGTCCACGAGCGGTTTCATGGCTTTGCTGATTTCCGCGTGGTCATAGACCCAGCCGATATGGGGGTCCACCTCCCCTTCAACAGCGATTTCCACCTTAAAACTATGACCATGCATGCGGGTGCACTTGTGGCTGTCAGGGAGATTCGGCAGCGTTTGGGCGGCTTCGAAACGAAAGTCTTTGATGATGCGGCAGCGCATGAGTGAAATGGAAGATAGGGTTTAAACCTCAATGAGCTCAAGGTCAATTGCTCGACTTACCCGTATCTTGCGGAAGGGGCTGATCCGGCGTTGGTGAGGGTGGAATCGGCGCTGCCTTCGGTGCAAATACGGTCACTCGCAGGCGTTGCACCGCCCCATCCCAAGGCGTGCTGTTGGGATAGGCCTTGTTGGAGAGCGGGCCAAAGCTTTGTCCCGCCCTCAGTCCCTGATTGGGTTGGCGGGGAAACCCCTCTGCAAAAGGGGTCGGTGCAAGAACCTCGCTACGACCAGGAACAGCCAGGGACATGAGGCCATCGGCATCGATCATGGCTCGGACATTGCAACGCCCGGCGGAGAGACCATCGCCACTGATGGAGGTCGATTTCCCGTCAACAAAGACGGTGAGAGTGGGTTTTCCCGCCACGAGGTGCAGCGCCCAGCCCATTTGTTCGCCCCCTTGGGTCACCAATGAGCTGTCGGCATCCACCTGCGGATTGTAGTCAAAAGCAGCATCGACAAAAATGCCCCGGCCTTCCAGCCGAGGAGACTCCTCAGGAGTCAGATCATCACCGATCTGCAGCTTGAGATGCACGCTACCGTCGTCACTGGGCGTGCTCCCCACTTCGACTCCCGTTCGGGAGGCCCTTTTGAATTCCTTGGGAAACGTAGCCCCCAATTCCTCCTTCAATCCGGCATGAGCAGGATCTGAGGCCAGATTGGTCCACTCATGGGGATCTGCCTGATGATCATAAAGTTCCTCGCTCCCATCCGCATAGCGGATGTAGCGCCAGCGCTGGCTTCGCGCGGCATAGCTGACTTTCTCGCCACCGCCCATTGCGGTAACGGCAGGTTTCGCTCTCTTCGCGGAAGGATCTTTGAGCAACGGTAGCAGGCTGCTGCCATCCAGGTGCTCGGGCTTCGGCACTTTCACCAGATCGCAGAATGTGGGGTAGAGATCAACCAACGAGACGGGTTCATCACTGAGGGTCTCCGGCTTCGTGACTCCAGGGGCATAAATGGTGAGTGGAACGTGAGTGGCTTCCTCCCAGAGCTTTCCTTTATGCCACATCTGTTTTTCCCCCAGATACCAGCCGTGGTCCGCCGTGAAGGCGATGATCGTATTTTTGGCATTGGGTCCAGCTAGAGCGGCATCGACCACTTGCCCCAGCATGGCATCACAAAAAGCCACGCTGGCCAGATAAGCCTGCACAGCCTCTTTCCATTTTCCGGCCTGGACGATGCGGTCATGATTCCCCCCGGGCTTCTCCTGGCCTTTGGCAAAGTCTGGAACATCAGCCAGGTCATCGGCCTTCACCTCGGGAAGCTGAATGCCTTCGAGAGGAAACATATCGAAGTACTTCTGCGGCACATACCAAGGGGAATGCGGTCGATAAAGTCCCACTGAAAGGAAGAAGGGTTTGCGCGTCTTCTTCGAGAGAAAATCCGTTGCCCAAGAAACCACCGCTCCATCGTCCGTCAGGGCATCAGGCACATCGATCTTACCCCAATCCCAATGCCAGATATCGAGGCCATTGAAATTCTGCCCCGTGTGAACGGGTAGATCAGGGATCTGGACTCCTGGCTCAGGAAAGCGGGTCTCCCATGCCGCATCTTGCTCGAAGCCGCGACGCCCTCCATGCCAACCCGCAAGCCGTCCCTCCGGTCCACCGTGATTCGCATGAAAAATCTTCCCGCCCGCAGCTGTCAGAAACCCGCGGGATTTAAAATACTCGGGCAACGTCATTTTCCCCTGGACCTGCACGCTGCGCCGCCAGTCCTGCTCATTGCCAAAAACCCCACTGCTGGAGGGTAACAGCCCCGTGAGAAGGCTTGTGCGGGAAGGATTGCACAGGGCGTAATTGCAATGGGCATTGGTGAAGCGCATGCCCATCTTGGCCAAGCGATCCATGTTGGGCGTCTGGGCTTGGGGATGCCCGCCAAGCCAAGCGGGATAGTCCCGCAGATCATCGGCAATGATGAAAAGAACATTGGGTTTGCCATACGCACTGCGAACAGGCGCGGCAGCTACGTCAAGCCATGGCCAGAGGACGAGCCAAAGCAGAAGAAATTTTCTCGAAGAGAACATGTGCCCGCCATTGGAGCATTCGCGGGCATCGCTTGCAACCTCATGCCACAGACATTGAAAAACGCCCGGTCACTGGGAAGGCAATGAAGTGAAGCTCGAGGCTGATCTCACAGACTTCCTACCCAGGAGATCATTCCATCATGCTAGGTTACTTCGCCTTCTCGGGGTTGGCTTTGGCCCAGGCTCGAAACTCGTCCAAAGTGTAAAAGGTTTCGAAGCGATAGAGCCGCCCCCCTTCTTCAACGAGGTCGCTGGAATTGAAAGACCATGAATCTCCATTCTTTTCCATCAAAGCGCTCAACTGCTTATCCAGTCGGCCACGCAGAGCGGTATGCTTGGGATCGGTCGCCAAATTATTCATCTCGTGGGGATCCACCGCATGATCGAAAAGCACCCAAGGCTCGTCTTCAAACCGAGCATAGGTGTAGTCCTGGGTCACGAGCCCACGCCATGGCTTGCTGACTTGATCAGGATTGAACGGCACAAAAATCTGGAGCAACACCGCTTCAGGTCCCTCGGTGGTTTGCCCCAAAGCCACCTTGGAGAGATCGGCCCCCTGCATCTGGGGTGGCACATCCAGGCCGGCTAGGCCTAACAAAGTCGGTGCTACATCCACATGGCTAAACAGCGTGTCCACCACGCGGCCCTGAGGAATCTTGTGCAGCCAGCGGAAGATGCCTGGGACACGCGCAGATTCATCATGCGGTTTACGCTTCCGGCGCAGCCCGTGATCTCCCAGCATATCGCCATGGTCAGAGATGAAAAGGATGAGGGTATCCTCATCCGCTCCGGTTTCCTTGAGTACTTGAAGCAGACGCCCGACCTGATCATCGATAGCCGTGATAGCGGCGTAGTAAGCTGCGATCTCCTCCCGCCCCCCCAGAGGCACGAAGCGATTGGCCAGAGGCCCACGACGCAGCCCCGCCTTGGGCGTGGGTCGGCTTTCACTTCCGGCTTGCCAGCTCACGGGTGGAGTCAGCTTCGCCGGATCATACTGCTTCATGTATTCCTCCGGCGCACCATAGGGATCATGAGGTGGTCCCATCTGCACAGTGAGAAAGAAGGGCTTATCCTTGGGCTGAGAGCGTAGGAACTCCACAGCGAAGTCGCAGGAAGCCTCAGGCTCGAACTTCTGCACCGTGATCATCTCAGGGGTATCGCGAAAGTAAGTGGGCTCGAAATGCCGATGATGGCACTCATAAGCCGCCCAAAATTCAAAGCCTTGGCGGCGTGGCCCCGGCGGCACAAAACCGGGATCGCGTGGGCCACCATCGAGGTGCCATTTACCGACAAAACCCGTGCGATAACCTGCCTCTTGGAGTTTCTCAGCCAAGGTCGCCTGCTCCTCGCGCAGACGCAGGTCATTGGCGATCATCCCGTTCACATGAGGGTAAGTGCCGGTCAGCATGATGGCCCGTGCGGGACAGCAGACCGGCACATTGGCATAGGTGCGTTTGAATCGCATGCCCTCCTCGGCGAGGCGATCAATGTTCGGCGTTTTGACATCGGGGTTACCATCACAGCCCATGGCGCTAGCGCGCATCTGATCTGGCAGTATCAGCAAGATGTTTGGCCGCTCTGCCGCCTGAACTGTCATGCTCCAAACACAGGTGGAGACACCTGCTACCCAACGAAAATATTGAACCCATCCCATGGCGTGAAAACGCCCGTGAAAGACGGGTCTTACCTCTCCGAATCGTTCCTCTGTAAAAAGATGCAGCGCATGTCTGAACTCGGTGCGTTAATCCAGCCGATGACGACCTATCCCGATCTTGGTTCCCCTGCCCCCGCCTTCAATGCCCCCGTTGTGGGAGGTGGCTATCGCAGTGGTTCTGAAATCAGCCTCGCCGATCTCCAAGGCCATACCGTGGTTCTTTACTTTTATCCCAAAGATGACACCCCTGGCTGCACGAAACAAGCCTGTGCGCTCCGCGATGGATGGAGTGATCTCAAAAACCGAGCGAAAGTCTTTGGGGTCAGTATCGACAGCGTGAAGAGTCACGAGAAGTTCATTCAAAAGCACTCCTTACCCTTCCCCATCCTCAGCGATCCCGATCAGAAGATCGTGAACGCCTACGGTGTTTGGGTGGAGAAAAACATGTATGGCAAAAAATACATGGGCACCGAACGCACCACATTCGTGATTTCACCTGATGGCCTGATCAAAGCCATTTTCCCGAAAGTAAAGCCAGAGGCACACTTAGCGCAAATCATGGAGGTTCTGTGAGTTCCCGGCCAACACGAGAAGATCTCATTTACCCCCAAGAAATCGTTTAAACGCTTCGCCATTCAGCACCGTTTGAGCTAAAACCAGTTCCATGCGTCTTCTGATTCTTTGCTGCCTACCCCTGGCGCTTACTCAATGCGTCGATCCTTACGGGAATCCCATTTCTCCCTTCGGTCCGCCAATGGCACCGCCTCCCTATCCATCAGGACGGGAGGAATACCGCTCTGACATGCGGGAGTATGACCGAAATCAATCTCAGCAGGCCTACACTCGCGGATGGAAGGACGGAGCCGATGACGGCCGCAGCGGCCTAAGACGCGGTTCGTCCAATCCTTATGGTTACAACTCGGCTCAAGCCCAAGCGTATCAGGATGGCTACACCCAAGGCTATCAGTCCAACTCCAGTGCCGCCCCGGGATATGGTCAAAACCGACCGACTCCAGCGTATCCCGACGACTCGCCTTCCACACAAGCTCCGAGCAACGATCCCTCTTACAACCAGGGGTATGAATATGGCTTGAGAGATCGTGTGGCCGGAAGGCAAGCGGATGCCGGTGCCCATGTGGGAAGTTATGATCCACGCTTTCGGCGCAGCTTTGAACGAGGCTATTACGATGCTTTCGAATCTCGCCGCTAAAGCCAGATAGGGTGGTGGTGCCGTTATTTCCCGATGCAGAACGAGGAAAAGATCACATCCAGAATCTGCTCGATATCGACACCGCCAGTTACCTCTCCAAGCGCTTGCAGAGCCTCACGCAGATCCAGCGCTACATATTCTGGACCTGCCCCATCGATCAAGGCCACACGCGCCGCCATGACCCGGTCTGCAATGCGCTCAAAGCAAGCTTTATGACGCGCATTGATGGCGACAGGGTGGTCCGCCTGCATCGTGCCTGCGCGCATAACGACCGCGCGGATGGCATCACGAAGGGCATCGACGCCCGTTGTCTCACGGCATGATAAAGAGATCCCCTCCTGCCAGCCAGGAGCAAGACCTTGATCTGCTTTATTGAGAATCAAGAGATGACGTCCCTCTGCACCAGGAGGGAGTGTAACACGTTTTGCCTGAGCAGGAGGCAGGCTGCCATCCACCACCTCAAGCACAAGATCTGCACGCTCAAGCTCGCGCTGTGTGCGCTCGATGCCAATGCGCTCGATATCATCCGTGCTGGAGCGGAGACCCGCCGTATCGACCAGCCGCAAAGGGATGCCGTGAACCTGGATGATCTCCTCAATGGTATCTCGCGTCGTGCCGGCGATCGAGCTGACAATGGCACGCTCAAAACCTAACAAAAGATTCAGTAAGCTCGATTTACCGACATTCGGCTCACCGCAAATGACTGTGCGGGCTCCGTGACGCAGGATCCTACCTTGCTCACTGGTGGCCAGTAGTCGGTGAGTGCGCTCCAGCACATGATCCATTTTGGCCACTAAAGCCGCGCCCGTGTCGGGAGAGATATCCTCTTCAGGAAAATCAATGTATGCCTCGACATGAGCTAAGACGGGGATGAGTTCTTCCCTCAAGACCGTAGCTTCGCGCCCGATGGCACCGCCGAGTTGCTCATGAGCGGCTTTCAGTGCCAGCGTGCTTTGAGCATGGATCAAGTCCATGACAGCTTCCGCCTGGGTAAGATCCATTTTGCCGTTCAGAAACGCCCGCTGGGTAAACTCACCCGGCTCGGCAGGTCGTGCTCCAGCCGTCAAAACAGCTTCCAAGAGTTTCTGCGTGACTAAGAGCCCTCCGTGACCGTGAAACTCGACGACATCTTCTCCCGTGTAACTTGCGGGGGCGGAAAACAGCAGGAGCAAGCCCTGGTCTAACGTGTCCCCGGAGGCATCGACAGCTGTCACCAAATGGGCCTGCCGTCGTTGAAGCTCGTGCAAGGATCGCGACCCGCGAAAAACCTTTTCTGCCAGGGGGAAAGCCCCTCCTCCAGTGATGCGAATGACGCTAATGGCAGCCTCACCCAAAGCCGTCGAGATAGCAGCAATCGTGTCCTGGAGCATCGAAGAAAAAAGTGCGTGAGATTAAAAGCAAACGGCTGACTTGTCGGTGACGGAAAAACTCCATCGGACAGTCAGCCGCAGATATGAAGCCTACAAGGCCTCGTCAAAACACAATGTTATTTCTTGTCCTCGTCCTTCTTCGCACCATCAAGCGGGGTGATGATCGGACGGTCTTTCATTTCAGGCCAGATCAGCCACTTATCCCCCTCTTTGACAAAGGAGATGAGGAAGAGTTCTTCGATCCGGTCGGTGAGGGTTTCCTGAGAAGTGCGGACAGTCGCATGGACATAACCTTTGTCCTTTTCTTCCACCAGACCCAGCACATCAATTTTAAGCGTGTCCTGCTTCTTCTTGGTCACTTCAGGAGCGGCATTGATGCGCTTATGCCAAGCAGTGCGGTCTGTGATGTAGAACTCCTGGGGGCTGAGGGTTTCAAGCTCACGAATTTCTTTCACGCCGAAGCGCTCAAGCATCTGGGCTTCTTCCGTCATGGTCGGAGCCGTCTTGATGATGGCAATGGTCTCTTTCTGCTTCCGCTCCAGTGAGCTCGGCAGAAGCATCGCTGCGGCAGTCTTCCAGTCCTGCGAAACCACACTTTCGAGATACTTCTTCACCAAACCTGCACAAGGATGATCAAGAGGGAGTTGGGTAGCCCAGGAAGACCCAGCCAATGCCAGGAAGCTAAGAGCCAAAGAAAGACGAAACAGAGGATGGGCAGAATGCATAGAATCAGCTTAGACCCGCATGGATGCGGAATGTTCGGGGTTTTTAGACCGCGCCTTAGAGAAGGTCAAATGGAGAAACGGGACGTTGTGGCTTCAAGAGCTTTTGAAGGGCAAGCCACAGAAGTAAAATGACGCGCAGGGAGAGGCTAGTCCAAACCTCCTGTGGGGGGTTTGATCGTCACGGTATCCTGCCCTGGTTTAGGTGGAACCGGCTTAGGAGCCTCCGCGAAGCGCTGAACTTCGTAGCCATTTACATTGACGGTAAGATCCAGCTTGGCCAGAAATTCCCAAGCCGCAGGAACGCCAATGTCATCGGCAATTTTACGTGCCTCAAGATAAGTATCGAAGGCATTCGACATTACTTGGAAAACCGCCACACCGTTTGGATCACCTTTGATCTGACGCATCGTGCGCTGATAATTAGAGCCCTCCGCCTGCATTTGAGCCAAGGTTTCTCCCCCACCTGCTTTAGGAGCCAAGGCAATTTGCACCGTGGTCGAACCAGGGCGAATCATAGGTTTGATGGCAAACGCACCCGTGATGGTCGGACTGGAAGCCGCCTTCTCGAGCATGGCCTGGATCTTGAAGGCGTCATAGATCACCTTGCTGCGGCCGCGGTTTTTGACCCCATCGAGATCGGCAAGATCTTTGATGAAATAATTCAAGACGTCTTTAGCACTGGTTTTGACTTCGGCTGTCTTCGAACCGTAAGTGAAGGTGATTTTGTTACCTTCCTGCACCGCTTTAAGCGTTGGCTTCAAGGGATCTTTCGAGGGATCCAAGGCCAGCCATTTAGCCAAATCACCTTTGGTCGCGGCCACCACGG
Source organism: Prosthecobacter debontii (assembly GCF_900167535.1). Lineage (NCBI taxonomy): Bacteria > Pseudomonadati > Verrucomicrobiota > Verrucomicrobiia > Verrucomicrobiales > Verrucomicrobiaceae > Prosthecobacter > Prosthecobacter debontii. The sequence continues at coordinate 113,110 of NZ_FUYE01000016.1, read as the reverse complement.
CTTCGGCAACCGACTGTAGATTTGAACGGATGGCCAAAGTCACATCCCCCAGCGCTGTCAGCATCGCTTTGTTAGGCTGAAGACCAGCTGCAGCTAAGGCTTTGTAGGCATTGGCCACTTGATCCATTTGGAAAGTGTTCACCAGTGGAGCAATCTCCGGCCAAGCCTGCTGAGCTGCCTGAGGCGAACCAAAAATTTTGGTCAGCATGTCCTTAAAAGGATCAATTTTGGTCTCTTTGTATTCGAGTTGGCTCTTCACCTTATCAAGCCCATCAATGATGGGTTTCACAAACTCCTGTTCATTGAGCATCAACACGCCTTGCTCAGCAACCAAGACACGAGTTTTAACAGCCTTCTCTGGGAAAGGCCTTGGATTCGGCAACCGCACATACTTAGGCGGTGGCGGCTCATAGACAGGAGTTTCATCCAACAGAGCCTTCAGTCTTTCGATCTCAGCCAAGAGTTTATCCAACTCGGTCTTTTCGCCATCACGCTTTTTCTTGGCTTCTTCCAACTTCGCCCGGAAAGAATCCAGATCCATGAACTTCATTTTTGCAGCCATGTCGGACGTGTCCACGCTGCGTAGCTGCTCAATGGCTTTCTTGAGATCAGCTTCGGCTTGGATTTTATCTTCCTCGATCTTTTTGGGATCAGCAGGAGGCGGTGGCAGCGCTTTGATCTGTGCCTGCATCTGCTCGTGCTCTTCCTTGGTCACAGGAGGCAGGTCCGAAAGGATTTTTTGGACTGTGCGGGCTGTGTTGAGAGCCATCATCACCAACACGATCATGAGCACGCCGACCACGTTTGTGACAGCGTCCATCAGCGAGTCAAGATTGAGTTCGCCGCCTCCACCAGATCTTCTTTTAGCCATGAATTTGAGAAAGGTTGAAGGTTAAAACTTACTTTTTGGGCGCAGGTGTCGCGGGAGCACTGCTAGTAGCAGGCGGTGGCGGGATCTTGCCACGATACTTGTCAAACAAAGCCAAATCTAACACCCCGCGACCAGGGATTGGAAGCTTACCTGTGCGGATGTTGTAATCGTTTTCGGCACGCCCTGCCCCTGTATTATAGGCACCCTGACCATCGTCACGGATGAGGAAGAGAATCAGTGAGTTTTTGTTCTTCGCCACTTCGGTCAGGAAGTGATTGTAGCTGACATCAGCGACCACGATACTGGGAGTAGCTCCCAAGCGATAATCTTCGCCCCAAGCGCCTAAGACTTTCAGACCACCAGAGGAGCATTCGACGAAATAGACCTTGGTTTCATCCGTCATGCCGGAACCTGAAGGCTGGACCACAACGGGTGGGATCTTTTTATCTGGCGACACCTGCCGCTTTTTGATCTCTGCCATCAAAGCAGCGATCTCTTTCTTGGTCTCCGTTTGCTGGATTTTCAGACCGTCGATTTCCGTCAAAAGGTCATCGAGTTCTTTCTGAAGTTTCTGGCTGATCTCCTTGTTCTGCTCCTGGACTTCCTTGGAGGAGTCCAGGAGTTTACGCAGCTTGATGTAACGCTGTTGGGTTTCATCAATCTGCTTCTGGAGTTTCTCCAGTTCAGCCAGCTTCTCTTTCAAGATGACATCCAGCTTCTTGCGCTCCTCAAGCTCCTTTTTCATGCGCTGGAAATCCTGCGCCATGCGGATCTCGTCTGGAGTGCGACCTTCCGCTTTCCCGGCCTGTGCAACCACAAGCACGACAATGATGAGGACTAGCGCGCCGATGAGACACGCTAGAATACTCAAGAATGGGAAAAGCGAGACCTCGTCGCCGGATGACTCACGTCGCTGGGCCATAGCAGAATGAAAAAATTAAGGAGGGAGGAAAAAGAGAGGGGAGTTTTTGGAAAGAAATTACTGGCGGCTGAACCAGCCTTTCTTCTGCACCTGCTGCACGATGACTTGCTTGCTGCCCAGCTCAGTCAGGACGTTGTTCAGGCCTTGGATGCCGGTCGCCAGCGCACGTGTGTAGTCGGTGGTAGTCTTGACGCTGTCTTTGACCGCGTTCGAGAATTCCTCGCGCATGCGATTGAGAGTCGCGGCAAATTCGGCGTCCACACGCTCTTGGTGGGCGGTCGCACGTTTGTCGAGGTTGTCCGCCTGCTCTTTGATTTTGGCAGACAGCGAATTGAGGTCCACCAGGAATTCCTTCTGGGCATTGGCCACAGCTTTGACCAGCACATCCATCATGCCATTGGTGTCACCACCGGCCAGACCGCCACCGTCATTGAGACGAGGCATCAACACTTCGTTACAGAAGGCATCGATGTTGTTCAGGTTATCGTCTTCAGCCTTGGATAAGGCATTCATCGGGAAGTTCAAGAACATGGCCAGAACCAGACCGAGGAGGGTAGTATCGAAGGCCGTTCCCAGACCGCTGGTCACGTTACCGATGGAAGCCATGATCTTATCCATGTCGGAGACGTTTGTGAGGTCCATGCTACCAATGGCCTGAGAGAGACCCAACACCGTCCCGATGAACCCGAGAATCGGAATGGCCCACAAGAAGACTTTCACCAGCGAGTAACTGCCGCCGATACGGGCGCCATCAATGTTACTCTGAGCATCCAGCATACCGCTGACTTCACCGTTGTTCTGACGAACTTCGAAGAGTTCCAAGCCCTTGCGAATACGGTTGACCATCATGCTGTCACGCAGACGAGATGGCAGACCGTAGAGGTGATCGATGAACTGACTGACATTCTGAGAATTGACTTCCTGGCTGATGTCAGTCGGCAGAATGTCGAGGAACATGGCATCCTTTTGATGACGCAGCTTTTTCATCTTCAGCCACAGGATGCCCACGGCCCAGAAGAAGAAGAAAGTTTCCGTGTAGTTCACCCACGTGCGCTCATAAAAGAGATCGTGGATGTAATCCATCGTATTCACGGCAGGAGAATTGTAAGCTCCCACACCGAAGGGGAACAAGATGCCATACCAAGCCAGGGTAGCGATCACCCCGATGCTGAGGGAACCGAACAGGCTTGGGTTGGTGGGATCAGATTCTTCCCAGCCACCACGAGCCCGCTGATGCTGTTCGTAATAGGTCTGCTGTTGCTCCTCACCAGCTCCCTCCGGAGCTTGATAGGAGGCACCGTCGCCACTGTAATCCCCACCTTCAGGAGCCGAGACGCCCGTTGGACTTGGCAGTCCGGAGGGAGGAGGCAGACCTCCCAGATTGGCTGGAATGGAAAGCTTGCTGTTGCAACCTGGGCAGCGGACAACTTTGCCAGCCATTTCGGGCTCGGCCTTCAGCTGCATGTCACAAGATGGGCACTTGAATTTCACAGTTCGATTCTCCTTGGTTCCTGATGTTTGATTGGGGTTTTGGCAAAATGGAGTTTTATCAAAGCGGCAGTGATTGGATCAACAAGTCTTTTCTCTTTTGTGCACTTCCTTTTGCTGGTTTTGCACAAAAGTGGTCATTTCGAAACCTTTTGACCACGAATCGTCTCACTTCTGACCTGCCGCTGATGTCAGGTGTTTGATTTACTCCTGACTTTTTGGGCGATTTTGTGCAGAATACCGTTCACAAAGGAACCGGATTCCCCTGCCCCGAGCGCTTTAGCGATTTCAATGGCTTCGTTAATCACGACAGCCGCTGGCACATCCGGCACATGGACGAGTTCATAGACCGCCAGACGCAGGACATTACGATCCACGGCCGCAAGACGCTGAATGCGGAAGTTTTCCAGCACGGGCTCGATCAGAGCGTCGATGGCGGGAATATCCGCCAATACACCTTGAATCAAAGTCTCCGCATACGTGCGCACGGAGGTCTTCGCATTATGAATGGTCCAAAAGGCTTCCTGCTCTTCAGCCGTGTGCTCGCCATGAAGCTCATGAGCAAAGAGAAATTGGACGGCAGCTTCGCGTCCTTCGCGTCGTTTTCCCATGGTTTAGGCAAGCTCTTCAGGTTGACCGGTGAAATTGGCGCGCATTTTACGGAACAACGCCACCATATTGACTGCCGCTTGGGCGGCTTCCGTGCCACGATTGATCTCAGTGCCGAGGCAGCGCTCTTGCGCCTGAGCCTCAGAATTCACCAGCAGTACCTCGTGGACCACCGGAGTGGTATGACGCACGGCCATTTGTTGTAATGCCTCCGTGACGGAAGCCCCAACGAGATCAGCGTGCTCGGTGGAACCGCGGATAATGACACCATAGGTGATGACGGCATCCGGCTTGGTGTTTTTGATCACCAGTTCAGCACAGACCGGAATCTCAAACGCTCCTGGAACGCGGTAAACGGTAATGATGGCATTGGGAGCCAATTCCTCCAACTCCGCACGACCCGCATCCAGCAAGCCTTGGACAAACTGATTGTTATACAAACTGGCCACGATCGCGATGGAGACGCGATCTTGGATGGGGCGTGGACGACTGGGACCGTGTTGTGACATGGAGGGAGGAGAAAGAAATCAGGAGGGAAACACTTCGCTCATTAGAGTTTATGACCGAGCTTCTTCTTTTTGGTTTCCAGGTATTTTTGATTGTGCGGATTGGGCTGAGAGATCACGGGCACCTGCTCCACAATCTCCAGTTTATGACCTTCCAGCCCCACGACTTTACGTGGATTGTTGGTCATGAGGCGAATCTTACGCACGCCGAGATCTGAGATGATTTGGGCACCGATTCCATAGTCCCGAAGGTCCATCGCAAAGCCGAGCTTGAGATTAGCCTCAACCGTATCCAGACCCTGCTCTTGCAGTTTATAGGCCATGATCTTGCCGTGCAGACCGATCCCGCGCCCCTCATGACCGCGCATGTAGATGATGACGCCGCGCCCGGCTTCGGACACTTTATTCATGGCAGCGTGTAGCTGACTGCCACAGTCGCAGCGGCGGGAGGCAAAGATGTCTCCGGTAAGGCACTCACTGTGCACTCGCACGAGGGTGGGTGTCTCTGCATCGATCTCACCCATCACCAGAGCCACATGATGCACGCCATCCAGGCTGCTCTTATACAGGTGCAGCTTGAAAGTTCCGAAGTCGGTGGGCATGTCCACCACCTCCATTTTCTCCACCAGCTTCTCGCTGCGGCGACGGTAAGCGATGAGATCCGCAATCGAACAGATCTTGAGTTTATGCTTTTTCGCAAACTTCTTGAGATCCGGCATGCGTGCCATCGTGCCGTCCGGATTCATGATTTCGATGAGCACCCCCGCCTGACGCAGGCCAGCCAGACGGCAGAGATCCACCGCCGCCTCAGTATGTCCAGCACGGCGCAGAACGCCCCCGGGTTTCGCCACGAGCGGATTGATGTGTCCAGGTTGGACGAAATCAGCAATGGTGCTCTTCGCATCCGCTAAGAGTCGGATGGTGCGAGCCCGGTCAGCGGAGCTGATACCTGTCGTGATACCGACAGCAGCATCAACCGTGACCGTGAAATCCGTCCGAAAAGCTTCCCGATTTTCCGGCACCATGCTCTCCAAATTGAGCTGGGTGGCGATCTCCAGCGACACCGGCACGCAGAGCATTCCGCCCCCCTCTCGCACCATGAACGTCACCATTTCAGGGGTGATGGCTTCGGCAGCACAGATCAAATCACCTTCATTTTCGCGATCTTCATCGTCCGTCACAATGACCATCCTGCCGGCGTGGATGTCCGCGATGACGGATTCAACGGAGTCACAGACTGGAGTCTTCTTGCTGGGCATAGAGAGGTTGGAAAGAGCCGTGCCAAGACATACGCACGCCTTTGGCTGGGAGGACGATGTTAACGCCTCCTCGGCTCAATTCCAGTGCCGATTTGATCTTTTCAGGGCTTGATCGTTACCTGCAAGTGACGGTGCCAAGCCTGTGCCACCCCCAACCAGAGGACGGGAACCATCAGCACAAAATAGCGCGGCAGACAGGGGGCCAGGGTCGTTCCACCGAGATAAAAAGCCGTCATCCCCATGAGAATCCAGATTTCGACAGGCATGGTGCGCCAGAATCGCAGCCCGAGATATCCGGCCACAATGGCCATCAGAATCAAGGGACCATTGGCCAGGATGAGCACGACCGTGCGGAGTTCTTCCGGCTGATGAGAGCGTGGGAATCCAAAAGCCAAGCGAGTGAGGTTACATACCCAATTGTAAGCCACCTTGCCTGGATTGGACTTAAAATTGGCCACAGCAGCCGCTTTCAGCATGGCCTCCCGTTCCAGAATAGGATGCTTGAGCACCTGCTCATAAAAGGCGTCGTGAAGAACAGCCACCTCAGGCACGGAGCGAACATCCGCCTTGCCAAACCAGTGTCCGTTTTCCCCCTCATGATGACTGCTCATCCAGTAAAGCAGTTCGCCTGCGTTTGTGGACCAGCACAGAAACTCCCCTGTCTTAGCTTGAGTGTAGGCCAGGTAGGGAACACAAAGCCCGAAGGAGAGCGCCAGTATGGCCAGTGTCCGCACGAGGGCTGCCCGCCATTCCCGGATGAGCAGCAAGGCTAGACAGAGCACGGCGGTCGCCATCAACACGTGCCCAAAGAACACGCGAGTCATGATCAGCCACCCGAAAAATAGAGCGGCAAGCAGGCTCCAGGCCCAGCTACGCTGCCGGAGTGCAGTCGTGAAGGCCAAGACAAAACCGGTCAGAGAAAAAACCGACATGGGTTCACTCATCAGGGCGAAGCCCATCCATAACAAGGTGGGGTGAAACCCTGTCAAGGCCGCTCCCGCCAGAGCCCACGGGCCATTGGCATAACGCCGGACGGTCAGCCAGACAAAGGCCACGGTAGCCGCCATGAAAAAGGCATTCAATAACCGCCCCCCGAGCGCGGCCTGCGGACTCTGACAGAAGGGCATCAAAACGATGGGATAAGCCGGGCCATTGACAAAGTTAGGATCTTCGTCCGTCACATAGAATCCATGCGTCAGATTCCTCGCGTATTCCAGATATCGGGCCTCATCCCAGATCGGGTGATCCGAGTGACGCAGCACCGCCAAGACCGCATAAATCAAAAATGTCACGACCACGAGCCCTGTGGCAAGACGCGGTGAATTGAGAATGGAGAGAGATGGAGCCGAAGACATTCCATTTAACTGAACGACACCTCTCGTAGAACGCCAGCAAACTTTATAGTAATTACAAAGCCCGAGCAAACGCTCCGCCATCCACCAGCAGAGCTTCCCCTGTGATGTAACTCCCCGCCTCACTGGCCAGCATGAGAGCCGGTCCAGCAAGCTCACGAGGGAGTCCCCAGCGCTGAAGGGCCGTGCGGTTGGCAAAGGCTTGCTTCTCCGACTCACTGAGCAGGCTCATGGGCAGATCCGTCAGAAAAGGACCGGGACAGAGGCAATTAACGGTGATGTTGAAAGGGCCGAGGTCGATGGCGCTAGCTTTAGCCAGACCGATGAGAGCCGCTTTACAGGCCGAGTAGGCGTTACGCTTTTCTTTAGAGCCCACTCCGAGCACCGACGAGATGTGAATCACACGTCCCCATTTTCTCTCCTTCATACCCGGGACGAGATAACGAGTCAGCGCCATGCAACTGGTAAGATCAAGCTCAACCATTCGATCCCATACCTCATCTGTGATTTCATCGATTGCCTGGGGATGATTCGCCCCTGCGTTATTGATCAAGATATCGACTTTCCCCAAGCGTTGCTCAGCCTCTGAAGCCAGGGCCTTCACTTGGGCACGGTCGGTCATGTCGGCCACCATCCACTCCACCTTGATCGAAAGACCTTCCTGAATCTCGGCAGCCGCAGCTGTCAGCTCATTTTCACTACGGCTAGAGATCATGACATCCGCACCGGCTTCAGCAAATCCGCGCGCCATGGCCTTGCCAAGGCCTTTACTGCCACCGGTCACGAGAGCCTTTTTTCCAGAAAGGTCGAAAAGTGAATGCGTCATGGGTGAGAAGGAGAACGAAAGCTAACAACAGACTGAGCAGCATATTCTTGCAGCTTGGTCACAGCACGAGCATTGGACTCAAAGGCGAAGTCCGCCACCGAAACCTCGGCCAGCGAGATGAAGAACAATTCGGAAACTTCTTCAGGGCAAGCCTGCGCACTTTCAAAGCTAGGCACGCGAGCCAGATAAAACAGATCCAAGGTGGGCCATGGGTAATCTTGAAACCAATAGATGTTAGGCAAAGTCAGGAAAGATTCGAAGGCACCCACGGGAACGGCGAGCCCCACCTCCTCCAAGGTCTCACGAGATGCGGCTTCCTCGGCCGTCTCACCGGGCTCGATAACCCCGCCCGGCAGTCCAAGTTTGCCAAAGCCAGGCTCGTGACCACGACGAGTCACGAGCAGACGCCCCTCATCATCCAAGATCAAAGCTACGGCGGCAGGCACCGGCGTAATGAAGTGCCTATAACCACAAGGCGAACAAACAAACTCTCGTCGAGAGACTGAAATCAAAGCTCCCGCACCACATCGGGAGCAATGCTGATAGGGTGAAACAGAATCCATGCGGAAAAGCGAGAAGCGAGAAAACTCAATTCATCCGACGTCCCACCTCTTCACACAAACCGATAAAGGTGCGTTCGGCGAGATTCAAGGGACGCCCCTTTAAAAACGATGTCACCCACCGGCGGCGCAGCTTGGCCTTGGGTAGCCGAATGGGCACGAGTTGCCCCGCCGCAATCTCCGACTGCGCAATCCAGCGCGCTGCCACAGCGATGCCCAATCCCAGTTTGGCCAGTTCCTTGATGGCTTCACTGCTCCCCAGCTCGATGAAGTGCTGAAGACGCACTCCTTGTTTCAAAAAATACTCTTGGATCATCAGGAAATTCAGACTGCTTCGACTGGAAACAATGAAGGTCTCCGTCACCGCATCTTTAATCTTGGGCACTTTCGAAACCCAGGGATGCAGAGGAGAAACCAGGAACTCTAGCTCGTCCTCGAAGATGGTCTGGCAGACGAGTTGTGAGGTGTCTGGCGGGCCCAACGTCACCGCGAGGTCCACTTGATTGTCCTGCAGTTTCTCCATGATCTCCGGGGTCTCCCCAGGCAACACACGGATTTCATACTGGGGGAAACTTTCCTTAAACTCGCGAAAAACCGTCGGCAGGATGTATTGAGACGCTGCTGGTGTGCAACCAATGGTTAGGCGCCCGCGCGGATTCTTATCCAGAGCCCCTAAAGAAGCACGTGCCTGACTCATCGCGCGCATGATGGTTTCTGCATGAGGCAGCAACTCGCGACCATGATGAGTGAGATGAACACTCTTTCCCTGGCGATGAAAAAGCTGACAGTCGAGGTCTGTCTCCAGGGCCTTGATGCCATGACTGATGGCTGACTGAGTGAGGTGCAGTTCCCGCCCGGCCTGCGTGAAGCTACCACTGCGGGCGAGGGAGATAAAGGCGCGAAGCTGCCGAGTATCGAGGGGCTGATCCATGAATATCATTCATACACCATGTGAAAAAGATTGCGCGTTGTTTCTGCATGAGTTTGGCACGGTGGCACCACCGCTGCTGATAAAGGAGGGCGTTATGCCAAAAGCCGCCCTTGTTTCAGGCCCCTCTCTCTCCGGGGTCATTCAGCCAGTCCGCATCGGGTTTATCCCGCTGGCAGACTGTGCCCCTCTGCTGGTGGCGAAAGAGCAAGATCTCTTTCGGAAGCACGGTGTGCAGGTGGAGCTGAGCTGCGAGGTCGGCTGGGCCACCATCCGGGAAAAGCTCCTCTACGGCCAGGTGGATGCTGCGCATGCCATCGCGGGTCTCGCGCTAGCCATGCGGTTAGGTCTGAGCACACCACCTTCTCGCGTCGTGGCTCCGTTCGTTTTCAATCTCCATGGAGATGCCATCACCCTCAGCCGGGACTTGTGGAATCGCGGGGTCCGGGATGCCGCCAGCCTAAAGAAACTGATCCGCAGCACCACATCTCGGCGGCTCACCTTCGGCATGGTCTCCCGCTATGCAGCGCACCACTTCCTGCTGCGCCAGTGGCTGATCTCGGGTGGTATCAATCCCGATCAAGACGTCCGCATCGTCGCATTGCCCCCCACTCAGATGGCCGCCAACATGGCCGCCGGGCTGATCGATGGCTACTGCGTGGGAGAACCTTGGAACTCTGTGGCCGTGGATAAAGCCGTTGGTTGGATCGTCGCCACCAGCGAGCAATTGGCCCCCAATCACCCTGAGAAAGTGTTGCTGATGAATGAGAGTTTCATCAGCAGTCATCTGGACCAAGCCCAAGCCATCACAGCCGCCCTGCGAGAGGCCTGCGCTTTTTGCGATGTCTTAGAGAATCGCCCCGAGGTCGTCCGCATCCTGGCAGCCAGCGGTTACTTCCTCAATGGCGAAGCGATTTTGAAAAAGTCCCTCATTGGTCCTCTCGACCTCGGCACCGGCCAAAGCATGGACGCCTCCGCCTTCCACATCTTTCACCGCCGTGAGGCCAATGAACCTCTGAATGAGCGGGGCATGTGGCTGCTGAATCAGTTCGTCCAGCACGGCCTCATCCTGGCGACTCAAAGAGCCGAAGCTTCCGAGGCTCTGCGTGAATGCTGGAGCGCGGATCACCTCTTACCGCCCGCCGCCACCGCCGCGTCCAAGACCAAGAAAACATCCCCTTCCCTATCAGCCTAACCCATTGCCAAATCATCATGCGCAAACCCCAGACCTACCTGACTGTACCCGGCCTTTTGGCCCTCCTCAGCCTCTCCGCCTTCGGCGCAGAAACCGAACTGCTCGATGTGGAGAAAGATCAACTCCGCCTCGGCTTCATCAAACTCACCGACTGTGCACCCCTCGTCATTGCCAAGGAAAAAGGTTTTTTTGAAGACGAGGGCCTGATTGTCGAAGTCGAAGCCCAGGCGAACTGGAAAGTCCTGCTCGACCGGGTGATTTCTGGCGAGCTGGACGGTGCCCATATGCTGGCGGGACAACCCATTGGCGCCACGGTGGGTTTTGGCACGAAAGCCGAGGTGATTACTCCTGTCAGCCTGGATTACAATGGCAACGCCATCACGGTATCCAATGCGGTATGGGCGCAAATGAAAAAAGCCATCCCCCTGGGTAGCGATGGTAAACCCGAACACCCGATCAAAGCGGACTCTTTCAAGCCGATCGTGATGGAAGCCAAATCCGCTGGCAAGCCCTTGCAGTTCGGCATGGTCTTCCCGGTTTCCACACATAACTATGAGTTGCGTTATTGGTTAGCCGCTGGAGGGATCAGTCCTGGCTACTACTTCGATCCGAAATCCGGCGAAGAAAACATCCCTGGAGTGCTCAATGGCGACCTCGTCATCTCCGTCACGCCGCCGCCGCAAATGCCTTCCACTCTGGAAGCGGGCACCATTGTCGGTTACTGCGTCGGTGAACCTTGGAACCAGCAAGCCGTTTTCAAAAAAATCGGTGTCCCAGTGATCACAGACCACGAAATCTGGGCCTACAATCCAGAGAAGGTCTTCGGCATCACCAAGGCTTTTGCCGAAACCAATCCGAACACCACGTTAGCACTGACCAAGGCAATCATTCGTGCCTGTGCATGGCTGGATGCCAATGCGGAGAACCGTAAAGAGGCCGTCAAAATTCTGAGCGCCCCTAACTACGTCGGCGCCGATGAAGCTGTCATTGCCAACAGTATGACTGGCACCTTTGAATATGAGCCTGGAGACAAGCGGCCTGCCCCTGACTTCAATGTCTTCTTCAAACATCATGCCTCCTATCCCTGGCTGAGTGACTGTGTCTGGTATCTGACCCAGATGGTGCGCTGGGGCCAAGTGAAAGAACAGAAGCCAGACGCGTGGTATGCCGAAACCGCAAAGTCTGTCTATCGAGCCGATTTGTATGAGCAGGCCGCCAAGCTACTGATCAAGGAAGGTTTTTTCACCGAAGCAGATTTCCCTCTCGGCACAGATGGCTACCGCCCGGCCACCTCGGAGTTCATCGATGGCAAGACCTACGATGGGCACAAACCCAATGACTATCTTAAGTCCTTCGAGATCGGACTCAAGTGATCTCCCCCTGTCCCTGAAAGCCGCCGCCGCCATGAATACCATCACCTGTGAATCGTCCACATCCCCGCCCGAGCCCTCGAAGGCCAAACGGGAGCCTCTAAAAATGCTCGCCAGTGCTGCCCTGCTTGAAAAGCTGGGTCTAGGCTACTTCAGCCCCATTATCCGCCTCATTGCCGGGCATGATGTGCGCTCTCAGTGGCAGCAGATCGTCATGAATACCGTCCTGCCGGGGGTGGTCATCGCTCTGTTTATGGGCTTTTGGACCTTGTGCTCGCACACCGTTCACACCGATAGCCAGCGTATCCCTAGCCCCGCAGAAACGTGGAGCGCCTGGCAAGGTATGCGCGAATTCGCCCGCAATGAAGCGGTGAAGAAAACCGAGTTCAAAGCCAGCATGGAAGCCATCGCGCAGAAGTGGGAAACGAAAGCCCGCGATGCCGAAGCCGCAGGAAAAAATTCTTCGGCCTCTCAGTACCGTGAAAAAGCGGAGAACTACCGTAGCAAACGCTACGCAGGTCCGCCCACCTTTGGCACGCAGATTATCACCAGCCTCATCACGGTAGGAATCGGCATCGGTGCAGCCACGCTCATCGCCGTGCCGCTCGGCTTTCTATGCGGTTTGAGTCCGCGCTTTAACCTCGCCATGAATCCGTTGATTCAGATCTTCAAGCCCGTGTCCCCCCTCGCTTGGCTACCCATCGTGTTCGTTTTTGTTACGGCACTCTACAGCCCTGCCGATGGCAGTAATATCTCGCGTGCCTTGCTCATCTCCGCAGGCACCGTCACCCTCTGCTCCCTGTGGCCCACGTTGATCAATACAGCCGTCGGTGTGGCAGGTGTGGATAAAGATTATCTGAACGTGGCACGCGTGCTGAAGCTGAATGCATGGCAGCGGATATGGAAGATCATCCTTCCCGCAGCCCTACCCCTGATCTTCACGGGAATGCGGCTTTCGATCGGCGTGGGCTGGATGGTGCTCATCGCCGCTGACATGCTCGCCCAGAACCCCGGACTCGGGAAGTTCGTGTGGGACACATTCCAAAATGGATCGACCGAAAGCATGGCCCAGATCGTCGTGGCCGTCTTCGCCATCGGTTTCATCGGCTTCATTCTCGACCGCTTCATGCTCGCTCTCCAGCGCCTAGTCACCTTCGAAAGTCAGACCCTCTGATCCTACCGACCATGTCTCTGATCGAAATTAAACACGTCAACGTCGGCTTTGGCAGCAGCGGCCAGAGGACCGAAGTTCTTCGAGATCTCAATCTCTCCATTGAGGAAGGAGAACTCGTCGCCATCGTTGGTTATTCCGGCAGTGGGAAGACCACTTTGGTGAACCTAATCGCTGGTCTGGTAAAGCCGGATCAGGGGCAGGTGCTCTTTGATGGCAAGCCTGTGACAGGACCAGGTCCAGAGCGTGGTTTGGTCTTTCAAACCTACGCACTGCTTCCTTGGTTGAGCGTGCAGGGAAATGTGGCTCTAGCGGTCGATCAAGTGTGTCAAAGCGAGACGGCCGAGCAACGCAGCACTCGAGTTGCCGATGCGGTGGATCAGGTGAAACTCACACCCGCCACCCGCAAGCTGCCGCGTGAGCTCTCCGGAGGCATGCGGCAGCGTGTCTCGGTCGCCCGTGCGTTATCTTTTGCGCCAAGAGTGCTTCTACTGGATGAGCCCCTGAGCGCTCTCGATGCCCTGACGAGATCCGAGTTACAGGATCAGATCCTGGAGCTAAAAAAGCGCACCGGACAGACCATCCTCCTCATCACCAATGATGTCGATGAGGCGCTGTACATGGCAGACAAGGTGATCCCGCTGACCATGGGACCTGCTGCCACCCTCGGTGCCGTAGAGATGATCGATAAAGCACATCCACGGGACCGGGCGACGCTGCTGGCAGATCCGAAGATTCTCGCCTCACGCACCCGCCTTCTCGACTTCCTCATCGCGCAGCGGGATGACCAAGCCGAGAGCAGCAGCATCCGTGCTCTACCCGAAGCCACACCGGTGGATATCCGCAGCTCACGGCCGACCTTTACCTTTCGCTGGGCTCCCGCTCACAGCGCCATTCAGCCTGTTAAAGCTAAGGATCAAACGGCTCCCCATGGCTCAGGACATGGCTTTGTAAGCATCTCTCAATTGGCGAAAAGTTACCCGACTCCGCGTGGCGAGGCTGTGATCGTCCGTGATTTCAACCTCAATATTCAGCGCGGTGAATTGGTCTCGATCATCGGCCACAGCGGTTGCGGCAAAAGCACCGTTCTCGGCATGGTGGCCGGCCTGAGCAGCATCACTCATGGCGGCATCATTGTGGATGGACGCGAAATCGATGGGGCTGGACCTGATCGCGGCATGGTCTTCCAGAGCCCCAACCTACTGCCATGGATGAGCGCACTGGAGAACGTCATGCTCGGCGTCCGCCAGGTGTTTTATCAGCTCAGCAAGACGGAGCAGAAGGACATCGCCGCTCATTACCTCGAAACCTTAGGTTTAGGGGGCAGCTTTGATAAAAAGCCCGGCGCACTCTCTCAAGGCATGCGCCAGCGTGTCGGTCTAGCCCGAGCTTTTGCGCTCCAACCGAAGGTGCTGCTGCTCGACGAGCCGTTTGGCATGCTGGATAAGCTGACCAAACTCGAACTCCAGGATGTCTTGCTGAATCTGCGTGAGCGCACTGGCACCACCGCGATCATGGTCACTCATGATGTGGATGAAGCCATCTACCTCTCCGATCAAGTCGTGATGATGAGTGATGGCCCAGCCGCCACCGCCGCCGAGATCCTCCACATTGATCTACCACGCCCGCGTCACCGCAAGCTGCTCATGGAGCAGCCCGAGTGGCATCACTACCGCGAGCACCTGCTCTCCTTCCTGGAAGAGCGGGCCCACCTGCGTGGAGTCACCACCCATCACCGCCGTGCCGACGCCACTCTCTTGCGTCGCGCCGCATCCCTTTCCCTGCAAGCCGCCGCTTAGCCCCGATACATGCAACACCCAACACACACCCCCACCCATCAATGAAAAGGCTAGCACTCCTGCTCGCATCGGCCTCCCTCGCCCATGCGGGAACCCCCACTGCAACTCCACCGGCACCTCCCGCGCCGCCTCCCCCTCCCGGTTACGCTCCGATCACCTTCTTTGACGGCAAGCTGACTGTGGACATTCAGGAGAAGATGCGCGCAGAGATCCGTGAAAACAACTTCGACTTCAACTCCGCCGTCAACGGCCCTCAAGACGCTTCCTGGCTGCTCCAACGTTTCAGGTTAGGCATCGGCTACAGTGTCGCCCCTTGGCTGAAGCTGTATGTCCAGGGTCAAGACCTGCGCGAGATCGGCGGCAGCCGTCCGAATGAGATGGGAACTTTTGGCGCGGAGGGTGATGATACCTTCGATATATTGAAGGCCTATGTCCAAGCGGGAGACTTGAAAAAAGGCGTCAGTGTCACCGCTGGTCGCCAGTTTCTCGCTTACGGGGATCAGCGCCTGATCGGACCTCTCGAGTGGCTAAACAGCGCACGAGCCTTCGATGCTCTGAAACTGCGCTATGCAGCCTCCTCATGGTCTCTGGATCTCTTCAGCGGCAGCCCCGTCGTTTTCAAAGATCACGAGTGGAACAAATCCACCTTCCTCGATGACGATGACACTGTGAACGAAATGTTCAGTGGTCTCTACCTGAGCACTCAGTGGGTGCCCATCAATACCACCACCGACTTCTACGTTCTCCATAAACGCGACGACGGCAACGGTGCCTTCGGACCACGCCTGGGAGACACCAGCTTCTACACCATCGGAACCCTGTGGAAGGGCGATCCGAAAAAGCTGGGTGGCTGGGATTATGAAACCGAAATGGCCTTCCAAACCGGCGAGGTCAGCGGACGAGATCTCACCGCTTTTGCGGGTCACTGGGGTCTCGGGTATAACTTCAAGCATCCTTGGAAACCACGCGTCGGCTTGCAATACAACTATGCCACGGGTGATCAAGATCCTGCGGATGGAGATATCGAGACCTTCCAGAACCTGTATCCCACGAACCACCTGTTCTACGGTTACATGGATACCTCCGGCTGGGTCAACGTTCACAATCCCCAGCTCAACATCAGCTTCAGCCCCACCTCAAAGCTGAAGGTCATGCTGGACTATCATCTCTACTGGAATGCCAGCAACGATGATGCCTGGAGACGTGTGAACGGTGTCACTGCCGTGCGCCCGGTCAATGCCGCCGCGCGTGATGCCAGCAGCTTCCGTGGTCAAGAGTTCGACTTCACCGCCATCTACAAGCTCAACGCCCATGTGGCCCTCCAAACCGGCTACAGCCTCTACATGGCAGGAGACTACCTGAACGACACGGGTGCCGGTGACAACGCTCACTTCGGCTACCTGCAGCTTCAGATTGATTTCTAAATCTCAATTCATCCCTCCGGTCTCTCAAAAAACCACCCGATGAAAACACACCCGCCCGCCGAAGCTCCCGCGCTGCCTCTCTCCCAGGCAGCGGCGGGCGGGGTCGTGTCTTCCAAGAAGCAGAGACTGCTGATGATCGGTCACGGAATGGTGAGTCACCGTTTCTGTGTGGAGTGGGTCAAGCTGGGGCACGACGGCTTCAGTCTAACCATTCTTGCCGAAGAAAACATTTTTGCCTACGACCGCATTCATCTCACGCAGGGGCTCAGCAGTAGCGGAGAAGCTCACCTTGAGTTAGCTCCAGCCTCCTGGTATTCGGAGCACGGCATTACGGTAACTTTAGGCGATGCCGCCGCGCACATTGATCGAGAGCAGCGGCAGGTCACAACTCGATCAGGACACATCCATGCTTACGATGTCTTGATCCTCGCGACCGGTTCCTCCGCCAGACGATTGTCCGTGCCAGGGGCCGACTTACCTGATGTTTTTGTGTATCGCACCTTGGCCGATTTGGCCGCCATCCGTCAGCGGGCCGCAACGGCAAAGACTGCGGCAGTGTTAGGTGGGGGTCTGTTGGGCTTGGAAGCTGGACGCGCCCTCCTGGATCTTGGCGTGCAGACTCATGTGCTGGAGACAGCGCATGGCCTGATGACCCGTCAGCTCCATGCTGAAGCCTCCCAATTGCTGGAGCAACGCGTCAAGGCCAGCGGGCTCAAAGTACTGACCGGCTGCATTACCACCGCCATCACTCAGGAGGAGGCTTCCCTGCAATTGCACTTCCGAGACGAACGCACGCTCACCGCCGATATGATCGTCATGGCAGCGGGCGTGGAGCCTCGTGATGAGCTGGCCCAAGCCTGCGGCCTACAGACCGGTGCCCGAGGTGGCATTCTGGTCAATGAAACACTGGAAACCTCCGACCCTGCTATCTTTGCCATTGGCGAGTGCGCCGTGCCACGCGGGGTCTTTTATGGATTTGCCGCCCCAGGCTTCGACATGGCTCGGGTCTTGGCTGAAAAGCTGGCGGGACGGGATTCTCGCTTCACGCCCACTGAATATCCCGTTAGGCTTAAACTGGCCGGAACGGACGTGGTCACCATCGGCGATATCCGAGCCGAAGGGAACCTATTGACCTGGAAGAACCAAGGCATGCTGAAACAGATCCTTCTTCACGAAGGCCGGGTGAGTGGAGTCAGTCTCTTTGGCAGCACCGAGGATGTCGGCAGATTGCAAACCGCGGTGATGCAGAAGCAACGGCTACGCTTCTGGGAACAAGCCCGCTTTGTCAAAACAGGCTCTCCGTGGAAACCCATCAGCCAGGATGTGACCCAGTGGCCTGCCACTGCCGCCGTCTGCCAATGCACAGGCGTGACTCGTGGCCAACTGAGCTGTGCTTATGCGGCCGGCTGCAAGACCGTTGCGGCCCTCTCTGCGGAAACAGGAGCTGGCACTGTCTGCGGTTCCTGTCGGCCACTGCTGGCCCAACTCTGCGGCAGCACGACCTCACCTGCGGTGCGTCTGGCCAAGCCACTGTTATGGACTTGCGTCGTGGCGACGCTGCTACCGCTGCTCCATGCGGTGCTCTCCCCCATTCCGCTGAGCCCAACCGTCTCCGGCTTCCGTTACGATCTGATCTGGCTGGATGGTTTCTGGAAGCAAGTCACGGGATACACCTTGTTAGGCTTGATGGTTTTGGCCCTCCTTCTACCCTTGCGCAAGCGGGTCCGCGCCTTGATGCATCTGGGGGACTATGGTGCATGGAGAATCATCCACACCTCCCTGGGGGTGTTGTCACTCATGGTGTTGGTCAGTCATACCGGTTTCCGCCTGGGTTTTAATCTGAACAAGGTGCTCATGATGAACATGCTGACCTTGGCCATCACCGGAGCCCTTTCCGGTGCCGTGATTGCACTCGCCCATCGGCTTTCCCCCGTCTCCGCCCGTTGGCTCCAGGTAGGCTGGACCTGCGTCCATGCCTTACTCACTTGGCCCCTCCTGGTGCTGGTGCTGTTTCACATTCTCACTGTTTATCGCTATTGAACACGTCCCTCTCCATCTTGCCCTGGGTGCTAGGCATCGGCTCTGCCGCTTTGCTGAGCAGCTATCTGGCTGGCCGCTTCCGCGAGGATGATGGAGCCTCCACTGTCTTCCTTCCAGGGGCGACGACGCACGGCCATTACCAGATCGAGATGAAATGCACGGCCTGCCATGAACCTTGGGGCGGTGTGCGTGAGCAATCCTGCATCGATTGCCACGGCAGCGCCTTGGCAGCGGCCAAAGATTCACACCCGATGGCCAAATTTACCGATCCACGCAACGCAGATCGCCTCACCACGATCGCCGCCGACAAGTGCATCACTTGCCATATCGAACATCGTCCCGAAGCCACGACCGCCATGGGGGTGACGCAGCCCATCGACTACTGCCTCCACTGCCATGCCGATGTGGCCCAAGAGCGCCCGAGCCATGAAGGCATGAGTTTCGCCACCTGTCTGAATGTCGGTTGCCATAACTATCACGACAACACCGCTCTGTATGAGGACTTCCTCGCCAAACATGCCTCCGAACCGGCTCAACTGCTGCGCGCCCTTCTGCCGGAGCGCACCAAGGTTCACGGTCATGGACAAGCTCCAAAAGACACGGCCCATGGAGTTCCGATGACGGCTTCACTGTCCTCGGCTCAACATGACGGACGCCTCCCCAGTGGCCCCAATGCAGACAAGATCTTGAATGACTGGGCCGCCTCCGCTCACGCAGCCGCAGCCGTCAACTGCACCTCTTGCCATGGCAAAGAAACCGAATGGCGAGATCAACCCGGCATGGATTCCTGCACGGAATGCCACAAGCAAGAGAATGAAGGTTTTCTCGCAGGGCTGCACGGCATGAGATTGGCTCAGGGACTCCCAGCCATGCAGCCAGGCCAAGCACGCCTGCCCATGCAAGAGAAGTCGGCACACCTCAGCCTGACCTGCAACTCCTGCCACAGCCCTCATGACAGCAACACCCGCCGTGCAGCCGTGGAGTCCTGCCTGCAATGCCACGCGGACAATCATAGCTTGGCTTACAAAGAATCTTCTCACTATCAGCTCTGGCTCTCCGAGATCAGCGGTAAGACCCCCGCAGGCAGTGGCGTCAGTTGTGCCACCTGCCACATGCCCCGGGAGACGCATGTGAAAGGCGAACTCACCACCGTGAGCGTGCAGCATAACCAGAGCATGAATCTCCGACCTGTGGAGAAGATGGCCCGGGGCGTCTGCATCAACTGCCATGGCCTTGGTTTTTCTCTCGACTCTTTGGCCGATCCGAAACTCGGCCCAACCAATTTTGACGGACATCCTGAACATCACATCGAATCCATCGAGATGGTGCTTAGCCGCCGGAAAGCGTCCGCCAAAAAGCAATGACATCATCCCCCACCCTGCATCATGAAAACATCCTCAACATCTATTCTGGCACTTGCGGCAATCATCGGCCTTCTCAGCTCCTGCGGAGGCAAATCAGAAACTGGATCCGCCGGCGGAATCTCACCTCAACAAATGGCTGATGCGCTGCATGCAGTCATGGAGTCTGACCGCACGGTTTACACGAAAGCCGTCGTCAACCGTCTGCAAAACGAAGAGAAGGTCATCAAGGCTAGCGAACACTGGCAAGATGACAAAGCCCTGCCCCTACCGGCTCAAATGTTCCGCATGGGAGCCGAGATGGTCGCCGGGAAAAAGAAAGGCTTCACCTATGCCCTGCTTTCCGAGTGGCCGATCAACAAGCAAAACTCGCCGAAAACGGACGCCGAAAAAACCGGCCTGGCGCACATCGTCAAAAACGTCGGCCAGAACTACTACACGGAAGAGACGCTTGGCGGCAAAAAATACTTCACTGCGGTCTATCCAGACATCGCCATCGCTGCAGCCTGCGTGAAGTGCCATAACGGCCACGACGACTCCCCCCGCACCGACTTCAAAGAAGGAGATGTCATGGGTGGCGTCGTCATCCGCATCCCTCTCACCGCCTCCAACTAGAGGCGTTTTCCCACACCTCCCAAACCCACCCCACTCAGCCCTGCCATGATTACACCCGAACAAAAAACACTGGTCCAAACGACTTGGGCTCAGGTTGTCCCCATCTCAGAAACCGCTGCCGAATTGTTTTACAATCGTCTGTTTGAGATGGACCCCTCCCTCCGCCCGCTCTTCACCTCCGATATCAAGGAGCAAGGTAAGAAGCTCATGCAGATGATCACCATCGCCGTCAGAGGCCTGGACCATCTGGATGAGATCGTTCCAGCCGTGCAGGCGCTGGGCCGTCGGCACGTGGCCTATGGCGTCACTGACGCGCACTATGACACCGTTGCCGGAGCTTTGCTTTGGACCTTGGAAAAGGGTTTGGGAGATGCCTACACCCCCGAGGTGGCAGAAGCCTGGACGGCCACCTACACCCTCCTTGCCGACGTCATGAAGGCAGCCGCCAAGGAGCCCACCGCTTAACGCCTTTGTTTTCTGGAAGAAGCCGCTTTCATTCCAATGAACACCGTTCCGATCATACCTGAATCCGCCCCCTTTTCGGCAGAGCAAAGAGCCTGGCTCAATGGCTTTTTAGCGGGTCTCCTCAATCGAGGAGCCTCAGCAGGCCCGACCTCACTTGGGTCCTCTGCCTCGTCACAACGTCCGTTGTTGATTGCCTTCGGCAGTCAAAGCGGCAACGCAGAAAGTTTGGCCAAGCGGCTGGCCAGGGAAGCAGCGGGTCGAGGTTTTGCTGCGCGCGCAGCAGGCCTCGATTCGCTGCAACCGGCGGATCTCGTGCGCGAACAAAATGTGTTACTCATCACCAGCACCTGGGGTGAGGGTGACATGCCGGACAATGCCACCTCGTTCTGGGACGCGATCAATCAAAATGGAAACAGCCCGAGCTTAGCCGGTGTCAAATACAGCGTCTTGGCACTGGGAGACATGAACTATGCCGACACCTTCTGCTTAGCGGGGAAAAAGATGGACGCGCGGCTCGCCGAACTCGGTGCCACCCGGATCATTGACCGCGTGGATTGCGATGTCGAATTCGACGATCTCGCTAAAACCTGGAGCAGTTCCGCTTTCGATGCCTTGGCCAGTGAACCCACGACGACCCTCACGCTGGCTCCAGCGGTTGTCGCAGAACCCTCCGTTCAAGAAACGGGCTACACCAAGAAAAACCCCTTCCCAGCACCACTCCTGGCCAACCTCGCGCTCAATACCTCGGGCAGCGCTAAGGACACACGCCACATTGCCTTCTCCCTCGCGGGATCGGGCTTAGACTATGAAGTCGGAGATGCCCTCGGGGTCTATGTCAAGAACTGCCCCGAAGTGGTGGATAGCATCATCTCCGCTCATGCCTTGGACCCGAATGCCGATGTGGCCCTCCCCGATGATGGTGTTGCTCCCCTGAGAGACGCCCTGATCGGATTCTATGAAATCCGGCATCTGCATGGAGTCATCCCCGTCAATCCCATCACCCTCTCAGATTTCATCGGCGGCTTGAGGAAGCTTCAACCACGCCTTTACTCCATTGCTTCGAGCCTCAAAGCGCACCCAGAAGAAGTTCATCTCTGTGTCGGTGCTGTCCGTTACGAATTGCACGGCTTGCAGCACAAGGGCGTGGCCTCCACGTTCTTGGCTGATCGCCTGCCTCTTGGAGAAACAACAGGCGTCTTCTTCCATGTCGCTAAACACTTCCGCCTGCCGGAAGATCCCAAGAAACCGGTCATCATGGTCGGCCCAGGCACCGGCATTGCGCCCTTCCGTGCCTTCCTTGAAGAACGTGAAGCCACCGGATCACCTGGTAAAAATTGGTTATTCTTCGGAGACCAGCGTCGCACGACCGATTTCCTCTATCAGGATCAAATCATCGAGTGGGTTCGCAAAGGAGTCCTCACCCGCCTGGATACCGCTTTCTCTCGTGATCAAGAAGAGAAGATCTACGTCCAGACCCGCATGATCCAGGCCGCCAGCGAACTCTGGCAGTGGCTGGAAGAAGGGGCTCACTTTTATGTCTGTGGAGATGCCAAGCGCATGGCCAAAGACGTGGACACCGCCCTCCATGAAATCATCCAAACCGCGGGCGGTAAATCAGCCGACGAAGCCGCCGCTTACATCGCTGAGATGAAGAAAAACAAACGCTATCAGCGGGATGTGTATTGAGCCCTCCCTCTCTTAGAGATCACGCCTCCCTTGTCCCTAACAGGCATCCGTCAAACCTCAGCCGCCTTGAGCCATGACCGCCCTTTCTACCTTACCCTCTTCTTCCACATCAGATTTTTCATCTGAGCAAAAACGTTATCTCGAAGGTTTCTTCGCCGGCATCGCCGCCGGTGGGATCTCCTTTGCCGATCTATCGGGAGCACCTGCTCCGGCCCCCGCCCTTCCCGACGGCCCATCTCTGGATGACCTCACTAAGGAAGAGCGCATCAAGCGCGAGCTGCACCCCTTCGATGCCATCGAACAACTGGTCATGGATGCCCGCTGGAACGCGAAGCCTGAGCCAGAGTCCGTCTTTCGTTATAAGTGGAATGGCCTCTTTTGGCTCAATCCAGTGAAGGACGGCTACATGTGCCGCCTGCGCATCCCCGGCGGTGTGGTCAAAAGCTATCAACTGCGTGAACTGGCCGCCATCGCCACTGAACTGACGACGGGATACATCCAGATCACCACACGGAACAACTTCCAGATCCGACTGATCGAGCCCAAAAACTGCCCGGAAGTGCTGCGCCGCATCCAGTCTTGCGGCCTCCACTCGAAGGGAGCCGGAGCCGATAACATCCGCAACATCACCATGAATCCGTGCGCCGGTTATGACCCGCACGAACTGATTGATGTGCGCCCCTTTGTCAATGAACTCGCCACCCTCATCATCGGCACCAAGGAGTTTTATGACCTCCCCAGAAAATTCAACATTGCCTACGATGGCGGAGGTTTGATCAGCGCCGTTGAAGACACCAACGACATCGGAGCCAGTGCTGTTAAGATCGAAGAGAACGATCAGGGCATCGAGCCCGGCATCTATTTCCGCATCGCGCTAGGAGGCGTGACCGGCCATCAGACCTTCGCCAGCGATTGGGGAGTCATTGTCAAACCCGAACAAATCAACGACGTCATCGTCGCCCTGCTGCGTGTCTTCATCAAACATGGAGACCGCACCAACCGGAAGAAGGCACGATTCAAATACGTCGTCGAGAATATGGGCCTCGAAGGTGTCCTGAGCGAAACCGAAACCTTCCTGCCCTTCAAACTGACCCGCCTTAAGGCCGAGGCTAGTATCCAAGCCGCAAGATCGTTTTCTCAGCAGGGGCACTCGCACGTCGGCGTTTATCCGCAAAAGCAAGAGGGCCTGGTTTACGTTGGAGCCAGCGTGCCTGTCGGACAACTCACCGCCAAACAGATGCAGCGGATTGCCGACCTGGCAGACAGCTATGGAAGTGGCGAAATCCGCCTCACCGTTTGGCAAAACTTCATCATCCCCAATATCAAAGCCCCCTACGCAGCCACGGTGGCCAAGTCCTTGCGGAAACTAGGTTTCCCCTGTGAGCAGTCTAACCTTAAGAGTGGTTTCGTCGCATGCACGGGCAATCGTTACTGCAAATTCGCCGCCACTGACACCAAGGGGCACGCCATCGCCATGATGGAGTATCTGGATAAGCGAGTGAAGCTGGATCAACCCGTGAACATTCATTTCACAGGCTGCCCTCATAGCTGCGCCCAGCATTTCATGGGCGATATCGGGCTGCTGGGCACCAAGGTGAAATCCGAGTCAGGTGAAGGCTACCACATCACCGTCGGCGGTGGCTTCGGTGAAAACCGAAAGATTGGCCGCCAAGTCTTCAGCGGTGTTCCCTTTGAATCCCTGGGCACGACCTTGGAACAAATGCTGAAGGGATTCCTCAAAAAACGGGAGACGGACGAATCCTTTCACCAGTTCTGTAACAGGCACAGCGTTGGCCAACTCCAGGAGATTTTCTGCGAAGAATAGCCCTTGAGGATCTGCTGCTTATGATTTGCGACTTGGACCCATCAGCTTCGGGAAAACCCGTTCCGAAGCCCGATGCCAGCTCCCCTGATCCTCAAGCCATTCACGGTCTTCTGCTCGAATCCCTGTTGGAAGAACAGCAAACGCTCCGCACGCCTGTCGCGCTCTTTTCCGAAGCCTACGATTCAAAGGCGCCCTCCAAACGCTTTTCCCATCTCATCCCACTCAGTCGTCCAGACAGCGATGAGCAATATGCCTTTGAAGTGAATCTCGACGCCTGCACAGGTTGCAAAGCCTGTGTTGCAGCCTGCCACTCACTCAATGGCTTGGACGACGATGAGGCCTGGAGAGACATGGGCCTTCTCGTCGGCACCCGCAAGCAACCCTATCTGCAAACGGTCACCACAGCATGTCATCACTGCGTGGACCCCGCCTGTGCAGACGGTTGTCCTGTTCTCGCTTACGATAAGGACCGCATCACAGGCATCGTTCGGCATCTGGATGATCAATGCATCGGCTGCAGCTATTGCATCTTGAAGTGCCCCTACGACGTTCCGAAGTTCAACTTCAAACGCGGCATCGTCCGTAAGTGTGACATGTGCCACGGGCGCCTTTCAGAAGGAGAAGCGCCTGCTTGTGTGCAGGCTTGCCCCAACGAAGCCATCAAGATCATTAACCGTAAGGTCGGTGAGGTCGAGCGTGAAGGCCAAATCATCGCAGGAGCCTTTGACAGTTCTTACACCGGCCCCACCACACGCTATACCAGCAAACGCCCCCTCCCCGAGCAAGCTCATGCGGCCGATGAAGGTCGTCTGGTCAAAGATCATGCGCACATGCCTCTGTCGTGGATGCTGGTGATGACTCAAATGAGCGCGGGGGCTTTCCTCACAGCAACTCTGGGTCTTGGCCTTCAGGCGCTAACGATCGACGACGCGGGTTGGATCAGCGGGGTTGCTTTTGCCATCGGCTTTGCGGGCATTCACCTCAGTGTCCTACACCTCGGTCAGCCCCTCAAGGCATGGAGGGCATTCATGGGCTGGCGCAAGTCCTGGCTGTCTCGCGAGATCCTCGCTTTTGGTGCCTATGCTGGTGCAGGCTCCATGGCCCTTGCGGCATGGTTGCTTCCCCTCCCCCTTTTGGTGAAGCCTGCTTGGGTCCTCTCCACTCTGGTCGGCATCGTTGCCGTCGCCACGTCCATCATGGTCTATGTGGATACGCGCCGGCCCTATTGGTCTGCCAAGTTGGTGTCATTGAAGTTTATCGGCACCCTGCTGATTCTTGGCACGGCCCTGACCTCCACGGTGTCAGCGTTTAGAGGTAGCCCGAACGCCTCGCTTTTCTTTTTATCCGCACTCGTTCTGCAATGGTTGATGTTTGGGATAGAAAACCGGGAACAAGAAACGGCGCTGAAGGATGAAAAAAGCGCTCGTCATCGCTCAGCACGCAGCATGGAGTTTCTGCACGCCCCACAACTCGCCGCCCGCAGGTTTTTATTCGTCCTGACGGGTCTCCTTTTACCGCTGCTCGTCGCAGGAGGTTTCTCACGCCCCATCCTCTTCGCATTGTGGACGGCTCTCGCTTTCACCAGCCAGCTCATTGAGCGGATCTATTTCTTCACGGCCTGTTCAGGCCCTAAAATGCCAGGGAACTAATCATGCTTACGCTACCTGCCCTCACCCTCCGAGAATGGAATGGCCCCCTGACGGCAGACTTGGTCCGTGAGCCTTCTCGGTTTGGTTTGGGTCAGCTTCCCCTGCGCCTGCAACCGGATGGCACGGCACGCTCCATCTGTGGCTTTTGCTCCACCGGGTGTGGGTTAAAACTTCACCTCAAAGAAGGTGAGGCGATCAATGCCACACCCGACCCCGACTACCCCGTCAATCTCGGCACCGCCTGCCCCAAAGGCTGGGAAGCTCTGACGCCCCTGGATGCCCCAGACCGTGCTACTACGCCCTTGCACCACGGGCAGCCCATTGATTGGTCTGCCGCCATGGATGTGTTTTGCACGCGCATGAAAGAGGTGATGGCCCAGCACGGACCAGAGTCGGTCGCTTTCATCAGCACCGGCCAGATCATGTGCGAGGAAATGGCTTTCCTGGGAACCCTGGCCAAATTCGGTATGGGTATGATCCATGGAGATGGCAATACCCGCCAATGCATGGCCACGGCGGTGACCGCCTACAAAGAGAGCTTTGGCTTCGATGCGCCACCCTTTACCTATGGGGATTTCGAAGAGAGTGATGTCCTGGTCTTCATCGGTGCCAATCCCTGCATTGCTCACCCCATCATGTGGCAGCGTGTGCTACGCAATCCACGCGATCCAAAGATCATCGTCGTCGATCCACGCACGACCGAGACGGCCATGGCCGCTCACCAGCACTATGCTATCCAGCCCAAGAGCGATCTCACCCTGCTGTATGGTCTCGCTCACCTGCTCATCCGAGACAACGCCTTGGACACGACGTTCATTGAAGAGCATACCGCTGACTTCGAGGCTTTCTCCGCTTTTATCCAAGATTACACTCCAGCCCGAGTCTCTCAAGAAACCGGCCTGAGCGAAGAGCAACTGCAGTGCTTTGCTGATACCATCCGCCTGGGCACACCACGCGTTTCCTTTTGGTGGACCATGGGGGTCAATCAAAGCCACCAAGCCACCCGCACGGCGCAGGCCATCATCAATCTCGCCCTGATGACGGGGAACATCGGTAAGCCAGGCACCGGGGCCAACTCCATCACCGGTCAGTGCAATGCGATGGGATCACGCCTGTTTTCCAACACCACCAATCTGATCGGTGGACATGATTTCAAAAATCCGCTGCATCGCGCCAAAATCGCCCAAGCCCTGCGCATTCCAGAATCGCAGATCCCCGATCAACCGAGCCTCGCTTATGATCAAATCCTGGAAGGCATTGAGACGGGTAAGATTCGGGCGCTGTGGATCATTGCCACGAACCCAAGCCACTCCTGGATTAACCAAAACCGCTTCAATGAATTGATGGGCAAGCTCGATTTCCTCGTGGTGCAGGACATGTATGCCACCACGGAGACCTCGCGCCAAGCGCACCTGTTTTTACCAGCGGCCGGGTGGGGGGAGAAAGAAGGCACCTTCATCAATTCCGAGCGCCGAATCGGCGTCAGTCGCCAAGTCCGCAAGGCTCCGGGCCAAGCTCTCAGCGACCTCCGCATCTATCGGCTCATCGCTCATGCCTGGGGCCTGGGGGACATGTTTGCCGAGTGGACCAGCCCTGAGGCGGTGTTTCACATCCTCAAGCGCTGTACCGAAGATCAACCCTGTGACATCTCAGGCATCACGGACTATTCAATGATCGAGAATCGAGGAGGCATCCAATGGCCACTGAGCGGAGCCGCTTCATCGTCCTTCGAGACAGAACGCCGCCTGTTCTCGGATGGCCTCTTTTACACCGCCGACCAACGCGCACGTTTTGTTTTCGATGTCCCTCAGCTTCCTCCCGAACTCCCAGATTCAGAGTTTCCCCTCATTCTACTGACAGGTCGAGGCACCAGTGCTCAGTGGCATACGGAAACTCGCACGAAGAAATCGGAAGTCCTCAAAAAACTAGCTCCTGAGGAACTCCTCATTGAGATCCATCCTGATGACGCCCTGAAGCTCGGCATTCGTGATGGTGACAAGACCGTCATTTCATCACGTCGAGCCTCGTTAATCGCCAAGGCACGAGTGTCTCCGACGGTTTCCAAAGGACAGGTCTTTTTGCCTATGCATGACGCCCGCGTCAATCAGTTGACCTACTGGGCCGTCGATCCTCACAGTCGGCAGCCCAGCTACAAGCACTGTGCCGTAAAGGTTTCACTTTGTGAGGTTTAGATCAAACATGCACACGTCAGCACTTGCCCTGATCACGGATCTGCGGCACAAACAAAGACGTGAACGTTTCTCTCACCAGTCTTCAAGGAGCTATCTGGGGCCAATTCGTCGGCGATGCCGCTGCACTGGGCACTCATTGGATCTATGACCTGGAGGAAATGAAGGCCAAATATCCGGGGGGAGTCGTGGGATTTGAGGCTCCCAAGCCGGGCCACTACCACGAAGGCAAGAAGCCAGGGGAGCAAACCCACTACGGAGATGCCGCTCTGCTGGTCTTGGAATCACTCGCTGCCTGTGGAGGGCGTTTCCGTGAAAATGACTTTGGCATGCGCTTCCAGAGTTTCTTTGGCCATCCGAATTGCCGAAGCTATTTAGACAAAGCCACTCGCCAAACTTTGGAGCACCTGCAACAGCAGCCCGGTCACTTTCAAAATGGTGCTGATGACTCCCAGATGGCGACGGTGAGTCGTCTCGCTCCTGTGGTGGTGGCCTATCAAAGAGAAGACTTTCTCTCCATGGCGGATGCCATCCGTCGGCTCACTTTGGTCACCCAAAATCACCCGACCGCCGTCGCCTGCAGCATCGCCCATGGCATGCTGCTCCGCACCATCCTGACAGGCGTTCCTTTTCGCGATGCCTTTGAACTCACTCGCAAGTCCCGTGAGGTCAGTTGTGATGGTTCGGACTATTTCGAGTTCGCCTACATGCTCCGTGAGTTGGATGTCGAAACAGCCACGGGCAGGTTTGGTCAGAGCTGTCCGCTGCCGCAGAGTCTTCCCTCCGCGCTCCATGCTGCCTGGAAGCATCCTGACTCCTTCGAAGATGCGGTGCTGAGCACCATCCGTGCGGGTGGTGACAGTGCTGGACGTGCCAGCATGATCGGCGCTTGGCTGGGCGCTTTACACGGCATCGAGGGTATCCCCAACGCTTGGCTGGAAAAGCTGAGCCAGCGGGATCGCATCCAAAAAGCCCTCGACCAACTGTTCTCGCACCTGAGCGAATAATCCGCAGGCTGAAGCCACGGCGTAAAATCTCAAGCCAGGGTTGACGCGTGCGCCCCTCCATTCCACGCTCACGCCCCTATGCGCTTTGCCATTTGCAACGAAACCTACCCCAACTGGCCGTTTGAGAAAGTGTGTGAAGATGCCGCTGCGGCTGGCTACCACGCGCTCGAACTGGCTCCCTTCACGCTCAAGGATGATCCGCGGAATCTGACCGAAGCCGATGCTCTGAGACTGAGCCAGGTGGCCTCCTCCTTCGGTCTTGAGATTCTCGGCCTGCATTGGCTGCTGACCAAGCCCACTTGGTTTCACATCACCACCCCTGATGCCCAACAGCGAAAAGAGACTGCCCATTTCGGCAAACATCTCGCACGAATCTGCGCCATGACGGGTGGCCGCATCATGGTCTGGGGCAGCCCGAAAGCACGCAATCTACTCCCCGAATGGAAATACGAAGACGCCTTTGATCGCGCGGTCGAAACCGTGCGTGAAGTGGCTGAAGAAGCCGGCAAATATGGGGTGGTCATCGCGATGGAACCTCTGGGCCGCAAGGAAACCAATTTCCTCAATACCGCTGAGGAAACCATCCGCCTCTGCCAAGCAGTGGACCACCCGAGCTGCAAGCTGCATCTCGACGTGAAGGCCATGAGCGACGAATCGAAA
Source organism: Prosthecobacter debontii (assembly GCF_900167535.1). Lineage (NCBI taxonomy): Bacteria > Pseudomonadati > Verrucomicrobiota > Verrucomicrobiia > Verrucomicrobiales > Verrucomicrobiaceae > Prosthecobacter > Prosthecobacter debontii. The sequence goes on along the minus strand of NZ_FUYE01000016.1, from coordinate 83,333 downwards.
TCCATCCCGGACATCATTCGTGACAGCAAGGACTGGTTCGTTCACTTCCATGCCAATGACCCGAACCTCCTCGGCCCTGGGATGGGTGAGGTGAAGTTTGAGCCAATTATCGCCGCTCTGCGCGAGGTGGACTACCAGGGTTATCTCTCCGTGGAAGTCTTCAATTATGAGCCAGGCCCTCAGCACATCGCCCGCGAAAGCATCCGCTACATGAAGGAAGTCATGGGCCTATAAGACTTGCTCAAGCCACACTACGAATCCCCCTTCAGACAATGGTCTGACGGGGGTTTTTTGTGATGATTGGGCTCCGGCATTCCTCTATTCCGCTTGGCCCAACAATTGATACTGTTGTGCCGAACCACGGCCTAACCAGAGTTTCAGGCACGGGCAATGCTATGATGAAGGCATCCCCCCGGAGCATTGTTTGAAGGATAGCCACTGGCTCGTCCAGGAAGTCCACGGCCATCATCCAGGGGGAGATCAGCCCATCCCCCCGATGAAACTTCCCTCGTTCCTCCTCAGCTTCCTCACGGTCGCATCCATCACCTACGGCCAGACCTATCAGTTCGATGGCGATCTCGGTCTCGACGGGATCCAAAACGGCGGAGGTAACTGGAGCACCAATAGCGCTGTCTCCACCAATCTGCGTTGGCTTAAGGATGGCAGCTACAGTGCCTGGGACAACAGCGGGCTGGCAATTGCAGAATTCGGCAATACCACCAGCACCAGCGGCGGTGCGATTACCGTGGAGGGGGAAATCAAGCTGGCAGGGATGACCTTCAATACACTCGGCTCTTCTTTAGGAAGCCTTTCTCACAGCTTCAGCGGCGGCACTTTAAACTTTGGCACGAGCGGCATCATCAATATCGCCAACGGCGCTTCGGGGGGGGGTACTGGAAATCAATGGATCACTTTTACCTCAGCCCTCAAAGGCCAAGACTTAACCTTCCAAAAGTCAGGCGGGGCCAACGTAGGCTTTGCGCGTATCAGTGCCGTCAACAGTGAACTCACCGGCACCCTGACCCTCAAGAGCGCTCCTGGAGCTACCAGCGGTATTTATCTCAGCGTGGGCAGCCCCAACTACATCGCTGCAGTCAGTGCCATTGATGTCCAAAACTACTCGGTTTTTAACCCGACTGGCGCAGGCACCTACGCCATGGCCATCTCCATGGCTGGAGCCGGATCCTCCAACTATGGAGCCATCCGCGTGGATGCCTCCAATACCATTTTCAGCGGAGCGATCACGATGACCGCAGACTCCCGTCTGCATACTCATATCAACGTGCTGAATACGACAATCAGCGGCGGCATTGGCGAGAGCGGAGGCAGTTGGGCCTTTAACCGCACCGCCTACTCGCCTGTGAATACCATCTCCGCTCTGACCACCAACTACACCACGGCCAGCACCTACACAGGCAGCACCATCTTCGGCCGGGCTGTGACGCTTTTCAGCACTTCAGAATCCATCGGCACCGAGGGCGGCACGAACGTCCTCGACTTCACCGCCGCTACCGCACCGACCAGCGACCTCCTCTATCATGGGCAAACCGCAGGCGGCCTCCAACTCATCGGCGGTCTTGCCACGCCAACGGTCCTACGACTCCAAGGCGATATCGGCGAAGACAACGTGCAAAACTTCAGCAGCCTCAGCGTCCAGCAGAGCGCCACCGCCATTCAACTGAGTTCAGGTGTGGGTGGCAGCATGAATTTGAACCTCGGCCCCATCAGCCGTACCGGCAACGCGGTGTTGGCCATCAACGCGCCCGTTTCCGGCGTCATTACCGCGACAGGGTCAGACGGCCTCATCGGCACCTGGGCCACCTACCGTAGCGCCGATGGTAAGCTGGGGAGCTGGGCTAGCCTAACTAACGGTGTGATAGGCAGCTTCAGTGGCGATCTTGTTTTTGCCAATGACAACATCGTGAATGGGTTGGCAGGCTATTCAGCACAGTCTCATCTCGCCGTCACGAATGGTTCGGATCAAATGGTCTCTTTCATAGGTGCAATCAGCGACATTGCCTCCATTTCCATGCTGGACACCTCCGCTGATCGACTGATCGATTTCTACGGCACTACCTTGAGGCTCGGTGCTACGGGCGGGATTCAAATCGTCACTGGGGCCAAAATGCTGGAGATCGGCACGCTTGGTGATGGCAGCATCCTCACTGCCGGTGGCGCGAGTAACACCGCAGGGCAACTGATGCTGACCAACATGTCCAACAATGGCAGCCTACAGATCAACTCCGTCATCGCTAACAATGGCAGCGGAGCCGTAAGCCTCAATATCAACGGCACCGGAAAAACGATTCTGACGGCAGCGAACACCTTCACCGGCACCGTGGTCATCCACAGCGGTGCATTGGAGATCCAGAACAATACCGCTCTGGGCACGACCGCCGGTGGCACCAAAGTCATGGCCGGAGGCTCCCTGAACCTCCCCGGCAATATCACGCTCGCTGAAACCATTCAGGTCAATGGTCACGGTGTCAATTTGGATGGAGCGATCCGCAATCTGAGTGGGACCAACACCATCACGCCTACCGTGCGCATGCAATCCAGCACACGCATTGCCTCAGACAGCGGCACTCTGATTCTCGCTGGCGGTCTCGCCGCACAAATCAGTGCCACAGGGCTTACCTTCTCGGGAGCGGGAAATATCGAAGTGCGAGGCAATATCACCGCAGCCAGCGGCCTGTTGACCAAGGAAGGCAGTGGCACCGTCACCCTGTTTGGCTCCAGCACCGCCAGCGGAAACACCACGATCACCAATGGGGTCCTGCATCTGAACTTCAATAATGGCACGGCCCCCGCGTCAAACATGTTGGCCAACGGAGCCACACTGAGCACCACGATCGGTGTGCTCGTCCTGGGAGGGGGTAAGTTACAGATGACCGGTCTCGCCGATGGGACCAGCAGCCAATCCTTCGGCGCTTTAGCGTTGAACAGTGGCTCCTCATCGCTTTCCGCCAGTTCAACAGGCACGGGTAGCGCCACCATCAACCTAGCCGCCATCACCCGCAACATTGGAGCGACGCTGAATTTCACGCTGCCGACCAGTGGCGAGATCCGGACCACCTCGGGCACCAACAATGCCCTACTGACGGGCACAGGCGGTGTGGCCTATGCCACCGTAGGCCTTTCAGATTGGGCTGCGACAGGCACGTTGGTCGGGGGAGTGCGCCCCATCACAGGTCTTTCAACCCTGGGGCTTTATACGGCAAGCACAGCCTCTAGCCTCACAGGAAATGCGGACATTGCCGCCACCATCACCGGCACCTCCCTGAGCGCGAATACCGCCATCTCCAGCCTGCGGTTCAATCAAGCTCAAGCGACGACCATCACACTGAATGCCACCGATCGCATCCTGAGCACAGGAGGTATCCTGGTGACTCCGAATGTCGGAGCCAATACCACGACCATTACCGGAGGAAGCATCCGCGCAGCACAAGGTTCGACCGATCTGGTGATTTTCCAGAACAACACGGCAGCTCCTTTGGTCATCAGCAGCCGCATTCTGAATGCTCTCAATGCAGGCGGAACTGCGGCAGTTGCCTCGAACCTGACCAAAACTGGAGCAGGAACTTTGGTCCTCGAGTATAACCAAGCTTATGTTCAAGGCGGGAGTGACATGAGTGGTGGTGTGCGTATTCAAGACGGCGCTCTTCAGCTCTCGAAAACCGTGTCCACAGCCATCAGCTATTACATTTACGCAGGCACCACCTTCACCCTCGGCAGCGGCAGCACCAGTGGTAAATTGATCCTCGGCAGCGCGAGCAACAACTACGCCGTCACCGCCTACGGAGGGCTCAGAATCGAAGGCTCCGGCACCGGTAACGCGGTTGTCGGCGGGACCTCCGCCTCGGGAATCTTCCTCCACTATGTCACCGGAGTCGCCGACTTCCGGGCCGGCATGATCGGGGGGACGGGCACGAATGAAAACAACCTCAACCTCCAGATCTCTCTCGGCACCTTGCAGCTCGGCCCTGCCAATACTTTCAACGGCAAGACCAGCATTCTGCAAAACACCATTGAGGCCACCACCCTCGCCGACCGCGGCCTAGCCAGTTCTCTCGGCACGGGAGATTCGAGCAGCACGACTCACATCATCGACATCGCCACCGCCACGACGAGTGCCAAGAATTTCGCCGCCGTCGGCACCCTCCGCTACATTGGCAGCACCGACTCCGTGACCAACCGCCCCCTGAATGTGACCAATGGCGACATTCCTGAAGATGTCTCGAGCGTCACTGCGGTGCTGGAAAACACCGGCACAGGCACCGTCAAATTCACCACCGCCTTCACCGCCGCCGGTGCCAATACAGTGGATCGCCTGCTGCGATTGGGTGGCACTAACACTGGGGCCAATGAAATCGTCAGCTATGCGGATGCCAGCGTCGCGGTCAGCAAGGTTGAAAAAGTAGGCACCGGCACCTGGATCATGACCGGAGCGAGCACCTACAGCGGTGGCACGACCGTCGATGGAGGCACTTTATTGGTCACCAACACCACAGGGTCAGGCACCGGCAGCGGCACCCTGACCGTCAACGCCAACGGCGTCTTCGGCGGCAGTGGCCGAGTGACCCCGGCGGCGGATAAGAACATCGACATCATCGGTGGCACACTTCAGGTCGGCACAGAATTACCCGGCTACACGGCCACCGCGGCCAGCACGCTCACACTGCAAACTTCCGGCACCGGCAGCCTCAACCTAACCAGTTTTGCCACCATCGCGTTCGATCTCTTCAGCGGTGCTGGATTGGGCAATAACACCGGACTCTCGACGGCGGCAGATCTCGCAATCATTCTCGGCAACGCCAGCTTTTCCTCAGATACATTGATCCGAGTGTCCAATCCCAATGGCATGACTCAATGGGCTGTGGATGATCAGTGGCGGATCTTCGATTGGACGAATCTCTCCACACCGATCACGAATACGGTCAATTATGATCTGCCGAGCCTTCCTGAGGGCCTGGCTTGGGATACCTCCGCTTTGTTCGACACGGGTGTCTTGAGCATCATCAGCGCCACCGTGGTGCCTGAGCCTTCACGCATGCTCTTGCTGGCGTTCGGCATGATGATGCTGACCACCTATCGCAAGCGTTCCGTGAAAGTGCGCGCTTAAATCACTCCAGGAGCGGGGCGGCTGTGAGTAGCCCCCCGTCTTCATTCCCGTGAAGGGACAGCATGGAAGGGTACGGGCTCCCATCCCACCGCCTCCTCACCAGAGGTCGGTTATCCGAGTCAAAGCAGGGTAAGACTCTTCCCACAGGAGTCTTTTCCTTTCGAGCCTTCAGGAGACTTTCAAGCCTGTCACTTCGCCATGAGTTTCATGCTTCCATCCACGGCTCAGACGCGTGCTCCGAGAGACCGATTTTGAGACCTTGAAATCTCAAAAGAAAAACCACTTTTGATAAGTGGTGCTCGGGAAGGGACTCGAACCCTTAAGCCTTTCGGCACAAGATCCTTAGTCTTGCGCGTATACCAATTCCGCCACCCGAGCAGGGGTGCTGATTTGCAGGGGCGTGAATAATAGCCGGGACGTAAAAGATGCAAGAGATGTTTTCGCTTTTTGATCAAAAAAACATGTTCTCCGAGATGGAAGACCGGGGTCATCAAAGGACGTCCCATCGGGCCGATGAAGAGGATCTTTTCCAGTGTGCTCGCATTCCTATTGCTAGGGCTTCGTTGCGATGGACAGGCGAGGCCCCTTCCCTCACCTTGGCGGGTCTTCTCTGGACGCATGGACATGAAAACGCAGACTCGCCTCACCCGCTACGCATGGCTCCCTCTCCTCATCTTGATATCATGGGTCTTGGCAGAGACTCCGACCAAGGCCAAGGACTCGCCTGGACCGAGCTATGATGCCGTGGAGTTTTTTCACGTCTGCCTTCTCCTCTCCAAGTCCGTGGGCCGAGCGGGCTACCCGGTGGAGTTTCACAGTGCTTTGACCCGCACCAGAGGTCGGATCATGCGCGGTCTGAGCTATTGGTCACTCGGACAGAGAGACTCGTCTGAAAGAGTTGAGGTTGCGATCGTGACGGACGCTTCGAAAGGGGCGATCCAGTTTCAAACTCTCCACGGTGATCTCTGGCTCCTGGTTCTGAGTCCCAAGTCCGTGAATGAAGCCTTTTTGGAAGCCGCCCATCTGGATTCCATGCAGGCTTGGTTTCAGGAACTCCACGCAGTAGGTGAGGCGATGAAGCCTCTCGATACCTGGGAGGCTCCAGGCCGCTAACGCTGCCTTCTTTTTCGTCAGACTCACTCCTCCGACCACGGCAGATTCCAGGCGGTGACCCAATCGACATTCTGAAGCTTGAAACCACACTGGATCAGGCGCTGCTCCATATCGGGCAGATGGGCCGCGCCATAGAAGATGGCCAGCCTCTTTTTACCGGCTTGGATCTCACGTTCCATCACGGAGAGAGCGTGCTTGTTGCGCTCACCGATGATGCTGGTGCTGCCGGTGCTCTCGATGCCTGTGATGAGCTTTTCCATGCTGTCGAACTCACGACCGACAAGGCGTTTCAATTCCGTGGAGCTGTCTTCCTGACGCAGGATCATGATGAGTTCCAGCATGCTCGGTTGCTCATGGTCACGCTGAAGACCGCTCTGGGCTTGCATGGCTTTGACCCATAGGGTGAGAAAGGTCTCTTTCTTCTGGTCCTGCGCATCGAAGAATCCTTCCAGGCTCATGTCAGCATGAACAAAGTTGGCTGCTTTGTAATCGATGCATTGGAGCTGGCTTTCCAGCTTCAAGGTATTGCGCATCATTTCTTGCACTTGGCCCAGCCACTGGAGCTTTTCCGAGCCGTCTCCTGGCTTCAGGGTGTCTCGCTCCTCAATGGGACGCCCGACCAGTTCATAGAGCACGGCGTCATAGGTTTTAAACCGGGCGTTCAGGGCGTCGAAGTAGGCCTTATCGGCGATGTGAACAGCCCCCACGAGGTCCACCGGCACGCCTGCCGGAGAGACATAACGGACAATGGCCGTTTGCAGCACATCCTTGTCATCGCCTTCCACAAAGCGGAGGAAATCGGTTCCCTGCTCGACCGGCTTAATGGCTACCGGTGCGGGTGTCGGCGGAGCAGGCTCAGCACTGTGGAGAGGTGCTGTCAGCACCGCGACCAGCATCAGGATGACTCGCGGTGCTTTCATGATCGATCAGTCGGCGAAGATTCTCTTGAAGAAGGCCTTCATTTCCTCCCAGGAGGCTTTATCGGCGGCTTCATTATACGCGGCTCCTTTGGAGTTGTCATTCCCGGCGCTCACTTGAGTGAAACTATGCACGGCACCCGGATACTGGACGAGTTTGTAATCCACCCCAGAGTCCTTCATCTCTTGCTCAAAGGCGGCCAGATCCTTGGCAGGCACAAAGGGGTCATCGGCACCATGGAGGGCCAGGACTTTCCCTTTGATCTTCTTCCCGTCCGCAGGCGTGGGGGAGTCCAGCCCGCCGTGGAAGCTGACGATGCCCTTCACAGGGGCACCACTGCGGCCCAGCTCAATAGCGGCGGTGCCGCCGAAGCAGTAGCCGATGCAGGCGATCTTCGCCGTATCGGTGCGGGCATCTTTGCTCAGCACGGCTAACCCCGCCTTCACACGCTCACGCAGCAGGGGACGGTTGGATTTGTATTTGCCCGCTTCCTTCCCGGACTCGGGAGGTTGGGGGCGGATGCCTTTGCCATAGACATCGGCCACGAAGACATTGTAACCGAGCTCTGCCAGCATGCGCGCGCGCATCTTTTCATTATCGCTGACGCCCGTCCATTGGTGAACGATCAGCACCGAAGGGCGCTTGGCATCGCTGGCATCATCATAGGCCTGCCAGCCCTCACACTGCACATCTCCGGCTTTGTATTCCACCGCCTTCTCCACGATGGCGGCACTGGCGAGGGAGGTGGCAAAAAGGCAAGCGGCGAACAGGGCACGTTTCATAGCAAAAAAAGGGGCAAGAAGAGCTTAAACGGAGGGTTTGACGGTGATCAATACGCTCTTGGAGGTCGGCGTCAGGCTGACATCCGCGTAGCTATCGATCGGAACTAAAACGTTTGCTTCAGGGAAATAGGCTGCACAACTTCCTGCGGGCTGGTCATAAGGAATGGCCAGGAAACCATGGGCATGGCGGGTTTCTCCACGGAAGTGGCTGGTCAGATCCACAGGCTCCAGCGGCCCGATCTCGCGGTCCTTCATATCCTGCGGATTCATGAAGATGATGCGGCGTTCATTGCCGATGCCCCGGTAACGGTCATTCAGGCCATACACGGTGGTGTTGAATTGATCGTGGCTGCGGAAGGTCTGGAGCACCAGTTGCCCCTGTCCTGGCACCAGGATATCCAGAGCATGCGTGTTGAATTCCGCTTTACCGGTGCGGGTCTTCCAGACGCGCTCGCGCACGGTGCTGGGCAGGTAAAAGCCGCCCGGTTGACGCACCCGATCATTGAAGTTTTCAAAGCCAGGGATGACTTTTTCGATGAGGTCACGGATCAGGTCGTAATTGCTGGCCAGCTCCAGCCAATTCACCTTCGAGCGATCCCCCAGTGTGGCGGCAGCGGTGCGGGCGATGATGGCGGGCTCACTGAGCAGGTGGGGTGAAGCAGGCTCCAGAGTGCCATGGGAGGCATGCACGACGCTCATGCTGTTTTCCACCGAGCAAAACTGCGTGAGATCTCCCCCTTCCTCCCATTCACTGCGGCCCAGGCAAGGCAGAATCAGCCCGGTGCGGCCTGTGACCAAGTGACTGCGGTTCAGCTTCGTGCAGATGTGCACGGTGAGGTTGCAGCGGCGCAGCGCCTCGGCGGTGTATTCCGTATCCGGCGTGGCCTGGAGGAAATTGCCCCCCAGAGCATAGAACACCTTGCCGCGCCCTTCATGCATGGCCTTGATGGCGGCCACCACATCCCAGCCATGATGGCGAGGGGATTTGAATTCGAAGACCCGGTCCAGGTTATCCATGAACCACTCCGGCATCTTTTCAAAGATGCCCATGGTGCGGTCTCCCTGCACATTGCTGTGACCACGCACGGGGCAGACCCCGGCGCTCTCACGGCCGAGGGCACCCAGCAGCAGGTGGATATTCACCACTTCCTGGATCGTCGCCACCGCGTTCTTATGCTGGGTCAGGCCCATGGCCCAGCAGGTGATCAGTTTGCGATCCCCACTGGCACATTGGCGGGCCACCATCTGCATGTCCGCCTGGGAGATACCGCTCAGGTTTTCCAGGTCAGCCCAGTTCAGCCCGACTAGATGCTGGAGGTAGGCTTCAAAACCGTGGGTGTGCTCCTTGATGAAGGCCTGATCCAGCGTGCCATCCTCCACCAGCGTTTTGGCGATGCCCTTCAGCAGAGCCTGGTCGCCATTCAGCTTCACCTGGAGGAAATGCTTGGCCAGCGGAGTCGCCCTGCCCAGCATGCCCTTCATCTGCTGAGGATGCATGAAGCCGGTGAGACCCGCTTCCTTCATGGGGTTCACCGCGATGATCGTGGCTCCATTTTCCACCGCCTTTTGCAGGCTGCTCAGCATGCGCGGGTGATTCGTGCCGGGGTTCTGCCCCATGATCAGGACCGTCTCCGCCGTCTCCAGGTCCTTGAGCGTCACAGTCCCCTTCCCCACGCCGATGCTTTGATTCAAAGCCGCGCCGCTGGACTCATGGCACATGTTGGAGCAGTCCGGCAGGTTGTTGGTGCCGAATTGACGGACGAAAAGCTGATACAAAAACGCCGCCTCATTGGTGGCACGACCGGAGGTGTAAAACACCGCCTCATCTGGGGAGGCTAGGGCATTCAGCTCATGCGCGATGAGTTGAAAGGCATCGTCCCAGGAGATCTCCTCATAGTGAGAGGCCCCCTCACGCAGCACCACGGGCTGCGTGATGCGCCCGGCCTGATCCATCTCGTAGTCACTCCACTCGGCCAGCTCCGCCACACTGTTATCGGCAAAGAAATCCGGTGTCACCCGCTTCTTGGTCGTCTCGGAAGCGATCGCCTTGGCCCCGTTCTCACAGAACTCGAAGGCACTGCGATGGTCATCCGGGTCTGGCCAAGCACAGCTCGGGCAGTCAAAGCCGCCCATCTGATTCAGCTTCAGCATGGCCGCCGTGCCGCGCAGCAGCCCGCTGTTGCCATAGACATGCTTCAGGGAATTGGCCACCGCAGGCACCCCGGCTGCGGAAAGCTTCGTCTTACCGACTTGGATGCCGGTGAGCTTTTCCGGCGGCTGGGCAGGGATGATGGGCGCAGACATGGTTGGTGGGGTGGGCAAGCAAATCTAATTACGCCCAAATGCAAGCCAACCGCACAAGACAATTCAGCACGTCGCGGATAAAAGAATCCTCCGCTGCCCGCATCTTGCGCCCGCCTGAGGGACGTTCATCTTATTCCTGTGCCAGATCCCCGCTCCAAACCTGACCTCATGGCGAAGCTCCGTGACGTGCCCCACACGCCCGGCGTCTATGTCATGCGCGACCGCCTCAACAGCGTCATCTACGTGGGAAAAGCGCGTGATCTGCGCAAACGCCTCTCCAACTACTTCACCCCCGCGAGGTCGAAGCTGGTGGATCGGAAAACCCGCGCCCTCATCGCCAGCATCTGGGACTTCGACATCCATCAAGTCCGCAACGAGCCCGAGGCCCTGCTCCTGGAGGGGAAGCTGATCAAAGAATTTCGCCCGAAATACAACATCAGCTTCCGTGACGATAAACGCTTCCTCATGGTGCGGGTGAACCTGCAGGACGACTTCCCCCGCTTCACCCTCACCCGGTTAAAGCGCGACGACGGCGCCCGCTACTTTGGCCCCTTTGCCCACTCCGGAGCCCTGCGCACCACCCTGAACTGGCTGAATAAGAAATTCGGCCTGCGCGTCTGCCAGCCCATCCGGCCCGATGAGCAGACCTACAAGCACTGCTCCAACGACATCATCAAAAACTGCTCCGCCCCCTGCATCGGCCGCGTCAGCATCACCGAGTATCGGGCTCTCATGGAGCAAGCCTGCGCCTACCTGGACGGTAAAGGCAGCAAGAGCCTCATCTCCCTCCTCGAAGAAGAGATGCAGAAAGCGGCGCAGAAGCTGGACTTCGAAAAAGCCGCCGAACTCCGAGACATGGTGGAAGATCTGAAAAAGACCTTCAGCCCCACCCGCACCTTCCAGCGCGGAGCACGAGCCAAGGTCATCTCCACCATCGACCCCATGGCGGATGTCAAAGAACTGCAGGAAGCTCTCGGTTTGGAGAAGCCACCGCTCGTCATGGAGTGCTTCGACATCGCCAACATCGGCACCGCCCACTGCGTGGCCAGCATGGTGAGGTTTAAAGACGGCGTGCCGGACAATGCCAACTACCGCCGCTACCGCATCCGGGCCGTCACGGGTCAAAACGACTTCATCAGCATGGCTGAGGTGATCCGCCGCCGCTTCTCCCGCATCCTCCTGGAGGGCCGCGAGGTCATGGGGGAAGATGGCGACTACTCGCAGGAAACCCCGCTGGAGATGATGCGCCGCCTGGAGACCCAGGAGCCCCCTGCCCCCGCTGAAAGCAAGGGTAAGAAAACCAAGTTCATCCGCCTGCCGGACCTCGTCATCGTGGACGGAGGCAAAGGCCAGCTCGGCATGGCCATGAAGGAACTTCAGCGCCTCGGCCTCTCCGATCTCCCCCTCATCGGCTTGGCCAAAGAGCATGAGGAAATCTATCGCCCGCATGATCCCGACCCGCTCGTGCTGCCCCATGAGATGGGGGCTCTGAAGCTGCTCCAGCGCATTCGTGACGAAGCCCACCGCTGGGCCAATGGCTACCACCAACTCCTGCTCGGACGTCGTGTGGAGGAAAGCCTGCTCGATGACTGCCCTGGCGTCAGTCAGAATCGTAAAGCCGCCCTCCTGAAAGCCTTCGGCTCCGTCACCCGCCTGCGTAAAGCCAGCGCCACCCAGATCGCCGAGATCCCCGGCATCAGCCAGACCCTAGCCGCCACCATCGTGGACTTCCTCGCCTCCCGCAGCAGTGCGGAGTGAAGGGCGGTTACACCGCAGCCCCTCTTTCGTCAGGAACCCAAAATGGTTCGAATCAGCCTGTTCTGACGAAAGTCTGTTACAGAGATTTGCCCACACGGTATTACCTATACTATGGCAACTCCCGAACAAATCGAAACAGCCGCCCAATTCGTGGCGACAGAGCTGACCGCTCAGGGCTGTTTTCATCATGCCTCCAACCGCATCCAAGATGCCTGTGAAGTGGGCAATCCCCTCGCGCTCGGTTTTTCCGATGAGGAACGGGCCCTTCTACAGCGCACCGTCACCCGGCGCCTCCAGGAAGCGCGCCGGATCGCGCATATGCTGCCTGAACTCAAAGAGGCACGTGACCGCGCCATCAACCGCCAGAATGCCGCCCGTAACCTGACCAAGAACCACCTCATGGACCAGGCCTTTGCCAGTCAGCAGCTCCGCCAGACCGGCCTGGATGCCCTCTTCGTCCAGCACTACACCGACCGCATTCAGCAAAACGAACAGGGCCTCGTCAAGACACGGCGGGAAGAAGCCCACTTTGAGCGTGAGATCACCAAGCTGGATGCCCAGATGCAGCAGACCGCGCAGTCCGCCTTCGCCGCCGCCATCAGGGGCAATCTCATGGATGCTTCCATCCCCGTGAATCCAGGCCTTGCCGAAAAAGCCGCCATCGCCGCCACCCCGCAGGCCACTCCGAGCCCCCTCCTGCCTTTTCCCAGCAAGCTGTCGCGGGCTTGAGCCCGACTGGAAATGTGAACCCTTTTCAAAATCTCGTCACACTTCCGAAACCGTCGCCAAATAGACACCTGTTATGGCCACTCCACAAGAAATCGAACTCGCCGCCCAAGAAGCCGCTAAGCAACTGGTCAGCAGCGGCAGCTTCAATCCCTCCTCCAGTAAACTCAAAGCCGCCTGCGGCGTGGAAAACCCACTCTGCAATGGCATGACCAAAGAAGAAAAAGCCAAAGTCCAAGCGATTGTGAAGGACCGACTGGACCAAGCCAAAGAGCTCACCAAAACCCTGCCTGCCCTGATGGAAGATCGGGACCGTGCCATTGATCGGCTCAAGGCGGTGACGGCGATGGTCAACGACTGTCGCGACAATGTGAAATTCGCTCAGGAAGAACTGGCGACCGCTGTGCCAGGATCTGCGCGCGAGGCGGAGCTCCAGCGCCGCATCCGGGATAACCAGCAAAGGATCGACCAAGACTTGCCGCTAGTCACAGAAAATGCCACCCGCGTTACCCAAATTGAGGACCAAATGAAACGGGTGACCCAAGCCGCCGTGGGAACCGCTGTGAAAAACGATCCCACCGATCAGTCCGTCCCCGTCAAAAAAGCCATGGCCGAAAAAGCGGCTCAGGAAGCTGCTCCTAAAGAGTCCAAGAGCCTCCTGCAGACCATCCGGAGTAAACTCTCCTGATCCCGCCCAGTCGGCTCCATTCAGAGTTACTGATTCGGGATTCCAAGTTCGGAGCCCCGCCTTCAGCCGGAAGCTGGTGCGCAACGATGGAACCATGAGCTCAGCCTAACAACGAGCTTGTTTTCACTCCCGCCTTGGCCTCTCCAGCGCTCTATCCCCCCAGCGGCCCCGTCAGGCTCTGGCGCCGTGCCTCACTCGGTGTGATGCCATAGGCTCGGCGGAACTGGCGATTGAAATTGGACAAGTCCTCAAACCCACAGGCATAGGCCACCGCCGCGATGGTGTCCGTGCTCTCCCGCAGCAGCGCCTGAGCACTAGCTAGGCGGATCTGGATCAGCGTCTCGATGAAGGTGCGCCCGGTGAGCCGACGGAAGAAACGGCTGAAGGACTCCGGCCCCAGACCCGCCACCTTGGCCACATCCGTCAGCGTCACCGCCTGCTGATGATGCGCATGGATGTAGCGCAGCACCTCATCCAGCCGCTTCCGGTCCACCAGAGACACCGTCTCCTCAGGCATGGCCGCCTTCAGCCGCCGTGCGGTGGACTCCGGGGCGCGGGCCACCTGCTCCAGTACATCCAGCAGCAGCGTCAGACGCTGCACCGGGCTCAGCCCGCTCAGCTCCCCCAGCCGCCGCAGCATCTCCCCCGCCAGCGCCCGCTGCACGATGATGCCCTGCACGGCCTCCTTCAGCAGTTGCCGCACCGCCTCCAGCTCCGGTGCCTTCAGCACCCCGCCGCCCAGCGTCTCCGGGTGAAACTGCACCACGATGGCCTCGGACTTCCGGCAGCGGCTGTCACTGAACCACGCATGCGGCAGGTGCGGCCCCAGCAGCACCACATCCCCCGCCTGGAACGGCTCCACCGTATTCCCCACAAAACGCTGCCCATACCCCGCCGTGATCAGCGTCAGCTCGATCTCCGGGTGATGATGAAACGGCGCCATGAAATGCCGCCCCGAGATCTCTTTCCAGGCAAAGGAAGAGTCTTCCGGCATGTCAATGCGCTCAAACTGAGATTTGGTTCGCGACTGGGTCACCATGATAGCATCGTAAACAAACGTCCCCCTTGAACGTCTCGCCGATGGGTATTCTCTGTGACAAATCTCCTTTTATGGCCTCTTCACCCGACTCCGCCCCAGCCCCTACCCCCGAGGCCGACGCCAAACACGGCCCCCGCCGCGAGCTGAAGTCCCGCCAGACCGGATGGGCCCGCCTGCTCTCCCGCGCCCTCATCGCCTCCGGCATCTCACCCAATGCCATCTCCGTGCTCAGCATCCTCTTTGCCGCCGGGGCCATGACATGCTTTTTGTTCGTCACCGACGCCACCACCCCTCTGGGCAATGCCCTGCTCTGGTTCGGAGCCGCCGCCGGCATCCAGTTCCGCCTCCTGTGCAACCTCATGGATGGCATGGTGGCGGTGGAAGGAGGCAAGGCCTCCGCCACCGGCCCCATCTACAACGAAGTGCCTGACCGCATCGCCGATGTGCTCATCCTCGTCGGTGCCGGCTACAGCACCCGCATCGAGCCCGGCGTCATCAAGCTCTTCGAGGCCCTCCCCCTCGGCTGGTCCTGCGCCGTCCTCGCCATGGCCACCGCCTACGTCCGCCTCCTCCAGGGCACCCTCACCGGCCAGCAGAGCTTCATGGGCCCCATGGCCAAACAACACCGCATGGCCGTCCTCACCCTCGGCAGCCTCATCGCCCTGGGCGAGAGCCTCGCCAGTCGCGAGCCCGTGGCCATCTACTGGGCCTTGGTCGTCATCCTCATCGGCTCCCTCATCACCTTTGCCCGCCGGTTAAACCTCATCGTCAGGGGCTTGCAGGCAGGCAGGTAAAAGAGGCTGTTTTCACTTCGGGTTCTTGAGCAACCGATCCCGGATGCCCGTCATCCAGCGTAAAAAAAACGGCACCCAAATCGCCACGAGTCCGATCCCCAGGAGATTACCGAACAATCCGCTGATTTCCTCATCCTGAGCGGGTGTGATTCTTCCCGCGAGATGCACGTCGGTGACATACATCCCGATGGCAATGACCAATCCACCGAAGATCAAACTCAGGATGGCAGCCTTCTTCGCGGTGCAGGATTTCATGGGGATCAATGACTGGCTAGACTCTGTGGTTTGGGCGAACAGTCAAGCTCCACGAATGGGTCAGACCGCCATTCGTGATTCCTATCAAAACGGAAACCGACCCACGCGCTAGCCAATAGAGCAAAAGCGTCCACCACGCCGCTGGCATGGCTCGGAGCCCCGGCTTCAAACTCATCCAAGCCTCATGACGCAACCGGAGATGGATGGACCTCGGGCCACCCCCATCTTCACGTCATCGTTTCACCCACTTCGCAAGTGAGACGATGGCCCCAACTTCAGCAGCTCACCTTGGGATCGGCCTTGCGGCTTTTGAAGCTTCGGAGACCATAAAAAAGGCCATTCAAAGCGGCGATGACGATCACAATCTCCAAGACACCTGGACGCAAGATGGACCCCATCAAGGCCCCTATCCCCAGAGCGACACTGAGCCAAAAGAAGAACGATTTCATGGTTGGATTTGCGGTTAATTTGCGCCCTTCATCCCCCAGAGTCTGACACGCTGGCGAAAAGGAGTCCAGACCAAAGCGAGCCCGGCGTCAGTGGCCCGGTTCGCGTCGTCGCTCAGGACGCTTGTCCAGAAGTCAGTCCTGGAAAAATCCGGCCCTGGCCGGACTGGACTGGAATGGAAAACTGGAACTAGGATGGCTCGTCGGTCTTTCCTGGCCGAGTGGGATCAGCAGTGACCGTGACTTTCCTTTCCCGGAGAATGCCGCACACCAGCGGAATGGCGAAGGGAAGGCCCAGAAGGATCAAGACCGTTCCCAACACTTTGCCAACTACCCCCACCAGCTGTTCGCAGCCACATAGACGGTAACGCCCTTCGATCCTCTGGGGCACACCTTTCAGGGCAGGCACGCCGTGCTCGACTTTCAGTTTAGCCTCATGGGTTCCCTTGCCTAACAAAGGGATTCGAAAAAGCGGCACCTGTTTGTCTCTCAAGGTCCGATGTTTAAGTAAGAGGGGCATATTGAGTTCCACCTCCGGCCCGACGGTTAAGGTGGCCTCTAAAGGTGCCATCATCTCCATCAGTTCTTCGCGATCTTTTTCCTGAAACTCTTCGGGCAGCTTTAACCGCAGTTGAGCGGAGTGGGGAATCTTGCTGAGCTGCACGCAGGAGAAGGTAAACTCTCCAGGCTCCGAGAGATCCACTGGGCCTTCCATTAGAAGGTGGTTTCCCCAGGTTTCAAAATCGCGGTCGTTTTGAAAACCCAGCCATAACGAGGTCAACCCGATGCCTAGAAAGCCAACAGCCAGGACAGCCAGAATGATCCTCCCCACAGTCCATTTCACACGCATGGGCCTGTTCTATTTCCCCCGGCTTCCGATGTCGAGATTCAACTCTCCAAGGCCTCTATTTTTTCCCAGTCCGGTTCCCCCCCCCGACGGGTGTGCAAACGGAGCGTGCGAGTTTGCTATCGCCGATTGATGGGTCAGAAAGCTGGCTGGGGGTTGTCCGAATTCCGAGTCCGATAAAAGTCCGGTCATTGATCGGACTGGACAGGCTTGACCTTCAGCATTTTCTACAGTGAATCATTTACGCATGGCAAAAACCAATGGACATGGCAACCCCGATTGGACTCGCGAGGAGACCATTCTCGCTTTGGCCCTCTATGTTCAACTCGGGGAGAGGGAGTGTCTTCAAAGCACCCCCTTGTTCAAAAGCTATCAGAGGACCTAAGACGGCTGCCATACCATGCCCTGGCAGCCCGAAAACCCTCGTTTCGAAATCCTTCAGGCGTCGCCTTTAAAATACAAAACTTCAGAAATGTGGCGACTGGAAAGGGCTTGGCGCATGTGTCGAATATGGATCGTCAGATATGGGAGGAGTTGGGAGAAAATGCTGACGAACTTCGGTATCAGGCCGACTTGATTCACCGGGCTTTAGACTCCTTGGATAAACTGCGCCTTGAGGTGGAAGATGACCAGTTTAGGGAGGGACGACTGGTCACAGAACTGCACAAACGACGTGAACGAGATCCTAGACTCCGAAGCCGATTGCTGAAGCACAGGCGCAGTAAAGGAGCGTTAAGCTGCGATATCTGTCAAGTCGTGGCAAAGTCGGCCAATGAGTCCTATGAAGATGCGATTTTTGAAGCCCATCATTTAAATCCTTTGTTCACAGGCGAGCGTGTATCCAGCTTGCAGGATGTGGCTTTACTATGTGCGAACTGCCACCGACTATTACACCGCCTGATCGCTCATACCGGCCGATGGATGACACTTGAGGAAGCTCGGGCGACTTTGATCTGATTTCATTCCAGTCCAGTCCGGCCAATCCCGGATTTTTCCAGGACTGACTTCTGGACTGCCGAGTCAGCCCTGCACCGCTGCCACGCTTTCATTCACGGACGGAAGATCAGGAATCCGCTAACCTCCGAAAGGTGGCGGCTGAAGCGCCCGTCCGTCCGGAGGGCTTCATAAACGGAGCTTCGGGCGGAAGCGGGGCAATGGCTTTGAAGGGCAAGCGCAGCCTCTTTTCGCGACATCGTTTTATCTCCGTCCTCAAAGACGGCGGCTAGGTCTTCGAGGTCGATGGCACGTCGTTTGTTAGGCCCACCATTCTCCCACTCATCCCAATCGAAGTCTGTGCAGCGGGCGAAGAGGCCATCGCGACGGTGCCAGACGGTGGGCTCGCCCATGGGGCCGTCGTTGTTCTTCGCGCAGGTGAAGAGGAGGCGGTCATCGCTGCCCTGGGCGGTGACGGGCTCCAGGACAAAGGCGGCGCGGCAGGCGCTGCCGATGATGTAGCTGCCGGAGAGTTCATTGAGCAGGTCACGCCCACGACGGCGCGGGTCACCGAGGCTTTGCTTGCGCAGGTGATGGACGATGACGATGGCGGGCTTGGGGATCTCGGCGGGGATGACGGAGTGGATGGCCTCGATGACGGCCCGGTAGTCCCTGGCCTTATCATCGTCCACACAGCGGTTCCAGGGATCAATGGCCAGGATGCCGGGCTGGATCTGCTGGAGCCAGACTTGCAGTTCCTCGCGGAAAACAGGGTCGGTAAAGCCGATGCCAAAGGGCGGTGGCGGGGTGATGTGCAACCAGTCATCCAGATCATGCCCCTGCACCTGGATGGCGCGCAATTCATTGCGGACGCGCACGAGGCCGTTTTCATTCTGGATGATGGCGGTCTTGAAATGGGCATTGACGGAGAGGCCCATCCATTCGTGTCCTGGGCCGAGCTTCCCGGCGATGGCGAGGGAGGTGAGCAGGCGAGATTTCCCACAGCCAGGCACGCCGCCGATGACGGTGATGTCTCCCCGGACGAAGTGATGCTCCCCGATGAGCAGAGCATCGGGCGGCACGACGTAATTCAGGTAAAACGAAGGCGGCTCGAAGGTGATGCGCGGCGGTGGTGGCTCCTCTTGAACCTCAGCCGATGGGGCGCTGAGGGTCTCGGTGACAGGCTCAGGGATGTAGGTGATGATGCGTTCTTCCGGGGTCATGGGAGGGTGTGGGTGTTCGTTCTTGGTTCGTTGTTGTTGGTTCTTGGTTTCCCGAAGGTGGGGTCATTGGACCGAGTCACGGGTTCGGAGTCCCGGCTTCAGCCGGTAGGGTTTGGGGAGTCTGGGCTTTTCGCCCGCGTTTATTTGATATCAAAATTTGTTAGGGGGTGAGTTTTTGAAGATGCAGGTGCTCGGTCGAGTCCAGTTCCACCGCGTCGTTCAGGTCTTTGATCGGGCGGCCATCCTGACGGTGAAGTTCGCAGAGCTGAAAGATCTGAACCGCGCTGCCATGGGCGTGGAGTTGGTCGGCCCAGGTCTTGGCACTGGCCAGTCCGCCGCCATCGGCATCCTGATGCGGATAGATGCGCACGGGGCGTCCGCCGATGAGGTCCAGCGCCTCGGGGGCGATGCGGCTGCCTGCACTGCGCCCCAGCATGGCGATGGGCAGCACATCCCAGGCCTCGGCCCTCAGAATGAAATGCAGCGCAGCCAGGTAATCCGGCCCGCCCTCCACCAGCATGAGGGCGCGGATGTGGGGCAGGTCCTTCAGCACCGCCGCGCCCACCGGCCAGTCCTTGTGGCTCCCGCGCAGCGTGTGCGCCTTGCGCTCGCCTAGCCCCGCATACTCGGGGAAGGGCAGACCATCCATACGCCGAGCCTCGACGATGCGCTGCGCACCGTCCCCCAGCAGCCAGCAGGGGCTGCCGCAGATCTCGGCAAAGGCCAGCGTGCCCAGCCCTCGCGCCAGGGCGACCGCGGCAGGATCGAGGCCGCGTGAGCGGGCCACGGCCTCCACATTGGCGGCGGAACCGCGATGCAAAACCGTGCCGGGATTGCCTGGGCCTGGGCCTGGGCCGGGACTTGGGGTTGGCGTTGAATTGGGGCGCTGGCTCTTGAGGCTCACCGGACGACCGCCACGGTGGGCCTTCGTCGCGCAGGATTGGGATGTCGAGCCACTGGGCTGAGGCTGCACCCCGGCCAGCGCCAGGAAACGCCGCGTGGCCTCGGCATTGTCCACCTGACACGCCGCGGCGATGAAGTCGATGACATCCCCGCTCTGCCCCGTGCCGTGATCCTTCCAGCGGCGGCCCGCCTCATGGATGGAGAAGGAGGGGTGTCGATCCTGCCTGAACGGGGATCGGCAAGCTTTTCCCGGGGAGCCTTGGAGGCCGAGTCTCTGCCACACCTCAGGGATGAGCAGCTTGTCTTTCAGTAACCGCAAATCGTTTTGCATACCTGCCTGCCTTCATGGAACAGGCTAACCAGAAATCAAACCCGAAATGTGATTATTTGCGTTTTTAGTGAATCATTGAGTTTTAAACACCGATTCACGGCAGACTCGGTTCAGGGCCCGCACGGCCCGTGCGGGCCCATAGCTCATGGGGATCATAGGTGATCCGATGGGCGCCGAAGGTGCATTTGGGCTCATCTCCCACCGTGCGCCAGGTCATCACCCGCTCCTCCCTCTTGAACACCGAAAAACTCCGATCAGGGTCGTTCAGCCAAACGATGCGGATGTCGCCCTCGCAGAGGATGGTCGTCTGGCAGCAGGCATGCTCTGGCATGTAAAGTCGGAGGCAACGATCCAACGGATGCGGCTCAACGCCTTGGAAAGGCAGGCCATACACCCACACCGAGCCATCGGGTGACAGACTCTTCAGATTGCAAGCCCGAGGCCGAAAATGCAGGATGCGTGTCACCACCGGCCCCGCAGCCCAACCGACAACCGCCACGAGTGCCAAAACGAGGAGAACTTTGGGCCAGGTCTTCATACACGTCGGGGGATAGGGGGCCTCATCCACGGTGTGCCGACTCATCAACGTCCTCCAAGCACAATCGTGTTTGGCGCAAATGATCTGGTGACACCAGCCCATTCCTTGGCCAAACGATCCGGCTGCGGAAGACGTGTCGTTCACTGTCACGACTGCCGTATCCAAAGACAGCCGGATAGTTCGGTCGCAAAGTCGCTCGATGCAGCTGCATGTCCTCGACCGAACACATCCGGCCTACCCTTCGCTCTGCCTCCGCCGCTCGGAGCCCCGGCTTGAGCCGGACTCTTTGACCTCAGCCAGCTCCCGAGATTCCGCCTGAAGGCGGGGCTCCGAACGGTGAATGCCCAAGACCCCGCGGGCAGGTCAAAGAGCCAACTCCTTCACCCACGCCTTCAGCGCCTCCCCGATGTCGGGGTGCTGGAGGCCGAAGTGGAGGTTGGCTTTGATGAAGTCGAGCTTGTTGCCGATGTCGTGGCGCTGGCCGTCGTAGCGGAGGCCGTGGAGGGTCTCCTCCTGCATGAGGGAGGCCATGGCGTCGGTGAGTTGCAGCTCGCCGCCCTTGCCTTTCGGGGTCTTTTCCAGATGATCAAAGATGCGGGGGGAAAGGACGTAGCGGGCGCTGACGGCGAGGTTGCTGGGGGCTTCCTCGGGCTTGGGTTTCTCCACGAATTGGGTGGCGCGGATGAGGCCAGGGGAGATCTCCTGTCCGCCGAGGATGCCGTAGCGGCTGACCTTTTCCACCGGCACCTGCTGCAGGGCCACGGCGGAGCCACCATGCTGCTCCACCACATCGGCGAGCTGGCGGGTGACGGGGCGGGTTTCATCCTGCGTCGTCACCACCGTATCTCCCAGCAAGACGGCGAAGGGCTCCTCCCCCACATGGTCCCGAGCGTAGAGGATGGCATCGCCGAGGCCGCCCATCTTCGGCTGCCAGATGAAGTGAATGCGGGCCATGGATTGCAGACGGCGCAGCGCGTGGAGATCCTCCGTGCGGCCCTTGGCCTCCAGCTCGGCTTCCAGGTCAAAGGCGGGGTGGAAATGCTCCTCGATGGCGCGCTTGCTGCGGCTGATGACCATGAGGATGTCGGTGATGCCGGAGGCGACGGCTTCCTCCACCACATACTGGATCACGGGCTTATCCACGAGGGGCAGCATCTCCTTCGGCACGGCCTTGGAGATGGGCAGAAAGCGGGTGCCATAACCGGCGGCGGGGATGACGGCTTTACGGACACGAACGGGAGCGGAAGACATGGGGGCGAGCCTAGCAGCGGTGCACGGGGCTGCAACTGCGAGGGCGGACATCTGTGAAAGGTGTTGCCGACGATCAAGGCCCGTCCGCCGCCTTGACTTCACTTCAACAGCTCAAGCAAGCGCGTCTTCAGAGCCTGGGCGGCGGGCAAGGTCGTCGCGGAGTCCTGGGTGGCGGGGAGATGATGGATCACGGTGCCGGTCTCTTCGACTCGGAAGGCCTTTTGCAGCGTGGTTTGGGTGGCCGGGGAGGGATCTCCGAGCACGAAGACCTGCATGAAGCGCTCTTCTTTACCCCGAGCCGCCGCGACGAAGCGCTCCAGACTGGTGGCATCATGGGCGGCGGGGATGGCGGCGAGACGGAGCGTCTGAGAACCGGACTCTCCGGTGATGGCGTGTGCGACCGATAAGAGGGTGGCGAGGGCCTGAACTTCGGCGGTTTGACGGGCAGGATCCGTGTCACCGTAAGGCACGAGCACGAGAAGGATCTCGCGGAAACGCTTTTTGTTCGTCAGCTCGACATCCACGTTGGAGAGGTCAATCCCGCCCTGCTGGAAGGTATCGCGCCGGACTTGGTAGCCCATGTTTTCGGCGCCCATGCTGGACTCCAGATAGGCCGCCACGGAGGGCAGAAGCTTATCCGGCGTTTGACGGTAAACGTCCTGAAGAATGCTGATGTGTCGGGCCAGCCCCGCTTCAGTGATGTCTCGACGCAGGGCCAAGGCATACTTGTAGCCACGCTCTTCCACCTGGACCCGCTTCACCCACCAGATGCCAAAGGAGGCGATGCCCAAGATGACGGTGCCTAGGGGGAAGATGATGAGGGCCGCACGAATGACGCGCCCTGAAGTGGCGTTGGCTGGAGTCGCAGAGGAAGGTGGAGGAACGTCGGACATGGTGGGGAAAAGCCCGGTGGGTAACGGGCCTCAAGCGCCATGCATAGGCCGGGGCGGGCTTGGGCGCAAGGTGGAGAGGAAGCACACTCGGGGTCTTACCTCTCACCCACCACGCCCACTCATTCAGCCTCGGCGCTGACACGCATCTTCTGGAAGGGCACGCTCTCCACCACAGCCTGAATCATGGACTGGAAGTGATATTCAGCCGCCACGGTCTTCTGCGTGATCTCCTTCACGGCCAGTTTGTCGCTGTGTTCCAGACCACGTCCTAGGGCGAAGGTGAGAAGGTTTTCGGTGAGATTGCGGGTGAAATCACCGGCCATGTCCTTGGCCAGGATATTGCGCAGCTCGACCATGTTTTTAAACTGCTGTCCGCGCACGAGCTGCCCTGCGGCATCGATGGGCAGGCCTTTTTCCGAATCCCGGTAACGACCGATCGCGTCGTAGTTCTCGAAGGCAAAACCCATCGGGTCGAGGAAAGCATGACAACCGGCGCAGGAGGTGTGCTCGCGATGCAGGGCAAACTGCTCACGCAAGGTCATCTTGGTCTTTTTCACCTTGGCCTCATCCAGAGGCGGCACGCCCCCGGGAGCTGGTGGGGGTGGGGTGCCCAAAATGTTTTCCAGCAGGTATTTCCCACGCTTCACCGGTGAGGTGCGGGTTTGCCCGGAGGTGACGAGAAGGACGGTGCCCTGAGTCAAGACGCCGCCACGGGGAGTGCCCTGGAGGGAAACTTTTTCAAACTTGTCACCTTTGACATCTTTGAGGCCATACCACTGCGCCAGCTTCTTATCGGCAAAGGTGTAGTCGGCGTTGAGGAACTCCACCACGCTGCGGTTTTCACGCAGGATGTGATCGAAGAAAAGCTGCGTCTCTTTCTTCATGCTGCCTGCCACACCGCCCTTCCACTCCGGGAAAGTGCGGGTATCTGGGGAGACGATGTCCATGTCGCGAATTTGCAACCATTGACCGGCAAAGTCTTCGGTCAGAGCCCAGCCACGCCAATCCGCGATCATGCGTTTAATCTCAGTCGCGAGGTTCTTGCGCAGCTCGCCCTTAGCGGCCAATTGCAGCAGCTTATCATCCGGTGGAGCGGACCAGAGGAAATAAGAGAGGCGGCTGGCCAAGGTGTATTCATCCACGAGTGCGACACCGTCTTTGACCTCGCCGACAGGTTGGGGATCCCCCCGGAAGAGGAAGGACGGAGACACCAGCATTCCTTCGAGAACGAAGCTGAGCGCACCGAGCGGCTTTTCCCCTTCCTGGAGCGCCAGGCTGGCAAAGTCCTGCCACTTCTTCTTTTCATCCTCACGGATCGGGCGACGGAAAAGACGGGTGCCCATCTTTTCCACCAGGGCCGGGACCGCTTCTGCCGCAATGCCTGCGGGTTGGTTCAAGGGACCTTCCACACGCGCCTGATGAATCCACAGGTTTCGATCCGCTTTGGTTTCCGCCTCATAATAATCGTTGAGGAACCAGATCTGGAGTTCGTGACTGCCTGCGGGGAGCTCGGTCTGGAGATCGAAGGTCTGAGGCGTCTGGTTTTTGGCCGTCACGGAAAAGGCTCCGACGGTCTTACCCGCGATACGCACATCAAACTTGGCGGGTTCGTCGCCAGCCTGTTGAGCCCCCGCCTTGATGTTGATGCGATACTTGCCCGCGGTCGTGAGCTGAATGGGATGCTTCACATAACCACTGCTCCCCAGGAGGATGCCCCCCGTGTCTTTATGGGCACTCCCCTGCCCTTTTTCAAAATCCTCGCCGGTAAGCTGAAGGAAGGGGCGTGCCACAGGCTTGTTATCCGTCAACCAACGGAGGAAACGGCTACCGCGTGGAGGCAGCAAGCTATGAGGCCCGCGGATGGTCACGTCCTTCAGCACCACATTGCGATCACGCTTGGAGGCATCGGGATTGGCCTCATCACTGAAGTCATTGAGAAAGGCGACAGAGAGCTTGGACTCACCCGCTTTGAGATTGAGCGTGTAGGTGATGGTCTCCCACTTCGGATTCTCAGCCTTCCAGGTTTGTTTGATCTCAAAGGTGGAGAGTTCTTTGCCGTTCAGTTTGATACCGATCAGGGCGGGGTCTGTGCCAGCCTGAGTGGCCGCGGCTTCCAGCTCCATGGTGTAGGCTCCATCCGCAGGTGCGTAGAACTTCTGCGAGACTTCGGCATTGGCAAAGAACCAACGGAAGGTGCCGTCCTCCTGGGTCTCGCCCTTCTGCTTGTAAAATTTGCGCCCTTGGATCTCGGTGTCGAGATGCCCCGGAGAGCTGGCATCCATGGCATCCGTGGCCACTGACCTAGCCGCACGCATGTATTTCTCCATCAGCATCGGAGACAGGCTGAGCACATCCCCGATGTTATCGTAGCCATAGCCCGTGTCATCGGGGGGGAACTCACGTGCCGGACGGCTATCCACCAAGAGCAGGTCCCGAACCGTGTTGTTATACTCCGTGCGGTTCAGTCGGCGATAGGTGACATGGCCAGGGTCCGGCCTGGCAGGATCAAACCAAAAGATCGCATCATCGATCCAGGCCACCATTTCATCCCGCTGCTCCAGGCTGGGCTTCTCCTTTTTCTCTGGAGGCATGACGTGGGTGACGATCTGCTGACGCACATGATCCCAAAACTTCATGTCTGCACGGAGGGCGGTGTAATCCGTGTATTTGTCGAAGGTGAAGTTGCCCTTGTCCATGCCATCGGCGTGACAATCGAAGCAATACTGCACCAGCATCGGCTTGATCTTCTGCTCGTAGGCCGCCTGGCCACGCGTCGCCAGAGGCTCGGCCGCAAAGGCGCTAGCCAGGGGTAAACTCGACAACAGAACGATGGAACGAAGAACGGACATGAGGAGGCTTGGGGGGAAACTCGACGGCGTAAAGGGACGACTCATACTCTATACGCACGCTCCGGCCAGGAGATTTCCCACCTCGTGAATTGTCTGCTTTTCCTCCAGTGTTGCTTCCCGAAAGGGCCTCTGGGTCACGTGGGGGTGCGCGGCAATGCCCCCTGCCCCATTTCCCCAGCGAGCCTGCCGATCTAGGACGCCTCGGCTATGATTTCCGTTTTGAGCGGACTGCCGCGCAGGATTGCCCCGAGTGCGCACGTTCTATGCTGTGCTCACCGTCATGCGCTTCCCTCAGCTCTTCCTGACCACCACCTGCTGTGCGCTGGTGCTCCAGACTCAGGCTCAGGACCTGGATGTGGATCGGCTCTTCGAAGACCGAAATCTGGAACCCGTGAGCCAAATGCTCGCACGGGGTGAGTATGACCTGTGTGCCCGCATCTCTGAGGCCGCCATTCAGCGCGGGATGAAAGCCCCCGACTGGCGTCTGCTGCGCCTCCGCGCCCTGATGAACCAAGGCGAGGAAATCACCGCCCGAGATGAAGTCCAACTCGCCATCAAAACCTTCCCAGGGAATCTGGAGTTGCTCATGCTACAGCATGAAAACGCGCTGCGCATCGGCAGGCAGGACATCGCCTCCCAAGCCCTGACGGAGGTCAACGCTGCCGCCAAGACGAAAGCGGCCAAAGATCGCACAGCGGCGGAGTGGGTGGCGCTGGGTCAAGCCGCCTTGGCGCTCGGAGCCGATGCGAAAAAGGTGATCGCCCAGTATTTCTCCGTGGCCCAGAAAAAGCAGCCCACGTTGGAGTCCGCCTATCTCGCCGAGGGCCATTTAGCGTTGGAAAAAGATGATCCCGGCCGAGCGGCCGACGTCTTCCGCGCAGGACTGAAAGCTCACGGCGAAACCGCCGATCTGCGTGCGGGACTAGCCAAGGCCTTTTCCTCCGGGGATCGTGAAAAGCAAAACGAGAACATCGCCCGAGCCCTGGAACTGAATCCACTGCACGCCGAAGCCCTGCTGATGCGCGCTGAAATGCTGATCGCCGCTGAAAAGTTCCTGGAGGCTGAGGCAACCCTCCAGAAGGTCTTGGACACGCGGCCTAACTGCCCCGAAGCCTGGGCGCTGCGCGCTGCCATTGCTCAACTCAGTGCCTCGGAGACTGCGAAAATCACCAAAGCCCGAGCTCAGGGATTGGAACGATGGAGCCAAAATCCTGCGGTGGATCACACGCTCGGGCGCATCCTTTCACGGGCCTATCGCTTTGCCGAAGGAGCCACCTACCAACGACGTGCGCTGCAGTTTTCCCCAAGCTACCTCCCCGCCAAGGTGCAGCTCTGCCATGATCTGCTGAGACTCGGTGAGGAAGAAGAAGCCTGGAAGTTGGCGGCTAAAATCCGCGAAGAAGATGGCTACAACATCCAAGCCCATAACATCGGTCTTCTCGAAAAAGAGATGCAGGGGTATGTGACGCAAAGTTACCCCGACTTCATCTTGAAGATGCCCAAGCGTGATTGGCCGATTTACGGAGAACGCGCTTTAGCGCTCCTCCGAGAAGCCAAGAGCACGCTGTGCCCCAAGTATGGCTTGGAATTGAACCGGCCTGTGATGGTCGAGTTCTTCGGCTCGCAGCAGGATTTTGCCATCCGCACCTTTGGTAGCTTAGGTGGTCAAGGCCTCCTCGGGGTCTGCTTTGGCACCGTCATCACCATGAATAGCCCAGGCAGCTTGGCGCACGGGCGCAACAATTGGGAATCCACCCTCTGGCATGAGTTTTGTCACGTCGTGACCTTGACCCTCACCCATAACAAAATGCCCCGCTGGCTGAGTGAAGGCATCAGCGTCTATGAAGAGACTCAGCATCAGCCCGCCTGGGGGATGAAGATGGATGCGGACTTCCGCAAAATGATCCTCGAGGACGAAGCTGCGACACCGGTCAGCCAACTGAGCAGTGCCTTTCTCAATGCACCCGACAACGACCACATCATGTTTGCGTATTACCAATCCAGTCAGGTGGTCGCCTACATCATGGAACGGTTCGGCCAAGAGGCCCTCCACGGCATCCTCAAAAGCTTAGCGAAGGGCCAACGGATCAATGACGCCATCTCCGCCAACACCGAAGACATTGGCAAACTGGAGAAGGACTTTGCCGCCCATCTCCAAAACCTCGCCAAAACCCAATTCGGCGCCCTCGCTGACTGGCAGACCCCTCAACCCGAAGAGGTAAATCCCTTGGATGCAGGATCACTGGCCGCCTTCCGTCAGAAACACCCCTCCAACTTGTGGGCCATCCGGCGCTATGCCGAGGCGATGGTCCAGCAAGAAAAATGGGACGAAGTGCTGCGAGCTGCCGAGGACTTGATTCAGTTACTGCCTGAAGACACGAGTGAGCAAGGTGGCTACCAGCTCAAAGCCGAAGCGTTGCGCGGTCTGAAAAAAGAGACCGAAGAACTCGAAGTCCTCCGCCATATCGCCGATCATGAAAGCAGCGCGATGGCCGTCTTTCTTCGCTTGATTGAAGAAGACTCCCGGCAGCAAAACTGGTCGGCCCTTCAGACCCATGCTCAACGTGCCTTGGCGCTCAATCCCTTCCTACGCAGCCCGCAACAAGCCCTCGCAGAGTCCGCTGAAGCCCAAGGGCAAATCAGCGAAGCCATCCAGGCTTGGAGACGAGTCTTGATCCTTGATCCAGCCACGGCTCCGCAGACGCATTTCAGGCTGGCGCAGTTACTCAAACCTACAGATGCCGAGCTTGCTAAACGGCATCTCTTAGACTGCCTCTCGCTAGCACCTCGCTTTCAGGAAGGCCATCGCCTTCTTCGCGATTGGAATGGTTAGGCCAAAAAAACAGCGTCGGTAAAAGCGAGGCCTGTGGCGTCTACTCACACTCCCAGATTGGATGCACAAATTTGTGTATCGCAGTAATTTAAAAGGCACAAGTAATCCCCTAATTCTTTGTTTGTAAATTTAACTAACAGGCCTCTCTGTGTCCCCTCAAATGCGGGCGTTTTCACCCGGGTTCACAAGCTACAGGATGGTGAGCATGTTCACGTTTCACTCACTGCATCAGGGGAATTTGTCCGGCTCAACCCAAAAAACTGCACGTGAGCGCTTGGGGCGCGTTCCCGTTGGAGATGTCCCGAGGCCACGCATCCCCTATGATTTCAACTTGGGCGACGGCTCTAGGGACAGAAAGATGCCTCTCACCGCGCATGTAAGCGATCCAGGCATTGTCGGACAAAACCTCTGGGGCATCCTTCGCAGATCTGAGACCACCCCCGCTCTACCTACCTCTCACCCAGTCCTGCTTTGAAGCTGAGGAAACTGAGGCCTAGATCCCCGCAATCTCCCTGTGATTTGGCTCCAGAAAGCGCATCACAGACCTTCTCCGAACCTCCCGTAACCCTAGAGAGAGAATGCCTCAGCAAGCTTTTCTACCCCCCGTCTTCGGATCGCTGCCCTCAATAGGGATCACAATCGTTTCCTGTGGGAATGAAGATGTTTCGTTCCCCCCGCCTGATACGTATTTAGAAAAAAGCATTGCACCTAGAACAGGACGAGCTTTCCTAAGGGTGTAGTCGGCAAAATTAAAACACAGATATTTCTTACTGAAAACGTGAGCGCTAGGCACCAACAAACTCATATTCCACACGATTTCCCCAATCGTGGCGAGAATGTGCCTGTAGGTGGAACCAGTGCAGAGGAAGCGTATCCCGAAGACTCGCTGCGTGGGCTGGTGGCACGGCTGGAGACGCCGCCCACGCCCAATGCGAGCGAGTCCGAACCCCTCTCCAATGCGTGGATCGATGGCATTGAGACCCGCGTTGGCTACATCTACGACTTTGCAACTCAGACGTTCCTGGAAAACGGGAACCGCCTCGCAGGTATCTACGGATACACGCCTGAGGAAATCGATTCCTTCCCCGAACGCTGGGATTCCCTCATTCACCCAGACGACATTGAAATCGTCAAAGAAGGCCGCGAAGCGCTCCTGAGTGGCGAGATGAGCACTGCAACGGTGCAGATGCGCGTGGCCTGTAAAGATGGTCGCTGGGAGTGGATCCAGCATGACTGGCGTGCCCTGACCCGAAATGATCAGGGTCACATGATCCGCACCCTGGGCTTGGTCCAGGTGATCACCCCCCTGGCACTGGCGACGCAGGCCCTCCGGAATGAAGTCTCACTCAATGCTCTGTGTCGGACCCTGGTGGAAGAGTGGGTGGATGGCATCTTTTTAGTGGATGAGCAATGGCGCATCCTCTTCGCCAACCAAGGCGCTCTCGATGCCCTCGGCTACACTCAAGCTGAACTCCATACCCGTCCCATCACCCATGTTTTGTTCATGGACTTGGGCAAGAAAAAGGAGCCTGCCTTACCTCGATCTTTCCAAAAAGTGACGCTCCGCGGAGCTCACCTGCCTAAAGATGGGAATCGGCAAAAGGTCGAAATTGTCCTGCGCCGCCTGCCTGGAGAAAGAGTCCTCGTCACCACCCGTGACATCCGCGAGCAACTGGCCGCCGAGGAATACACCCGAAGACAGGCGGCCTACTACCGAGGCCTCTTTGAAAACAACCCCTCCGGCGTGGCCGTGTATGACACGACCCTCCAGATCACGAAAGTGAACCCCGCCCTGCGAAGAATGCTGGGTTACACAGAGAAGCAGCTCACTCAGATGAGGGTGCCTGACTTGCTCGATAACCAAAATCGCCCACCAGACGAATTTTGGAAACACGTCATCGATGTCAGCACCAAACCGCGACGCGATATCGAAGTCACGTTAAAAAGCCGTGAAGGTAAGGGCCTCTACGCCCACGCTGCCGCCACTTTCCTCCCCGATACCAATGCCGAAGCAGGTCAAGGCATCATCATTTTCACAGACATCAGTGCCCGCCGTCAGGCTGAACAGGATCTTAAAAAGCAGTCGCTGCTGAACGATACCTTGCTCAAAGAATCCGCAGCCATGATCGGCATGGTGGACCTGGAAGGAAAGATCCTGAAGGTCAATCCGGCGGTTGAAAAAGTCTCCGGCTACAACGCTAAGGAACTGGTGGGTAAAACCATTTGGGAAAGCGGACTCGTCGATCCTGAAGAACTGCCCCGCACGATGGAGCGGCTCAAAAAACTGCAAGCTGGGGCACCGCGAGTCACCGCCATTTCCAGAGCTCGCACGAAATCCGGGGAACTGCGGATCATCCAGGTTCACAACACAGCCACGCGGAATGCCAACAACGAGGCTGAGAGCTACATCATCACGGCCATCGACATCACCGAGCAGCAACGCCTCCAGCATCACCTCATGGAGGCCATCGAGCAGGAGCAAGCTCGAATCGGTCATGACCTCCACGACGGAGTCGGCCAGCTCTTAACGGGCATCGGCGCCTTGGTCGAAATGCTTCAAACCAAACTGGTCGGCACCGAACAATCGGAAGCAGGCCGAATTCATGAACTGGTCAGGCAGGCCATCCAGCAGGTGCGTCAGCTTTCCCGCAACATGTCCCCGGCGGCGATTCAGAACCGGGATCTAGCAGCCTCCTTGCAATTGCTCGCCGACACTGTGCAGACCAGCTTTCGCAGAGAATGCGAGTTCCGCTCGGACCTCGAGGCCAAGATCACCGACCCCACCCAGGGCACCCATCTTTTCCGTATCGCCCAGGAAGCGATCAATAACGCCATGCGTCATGGCAACCCGAAGAAGATCACCATCGCATTGCGCGCAGAGGCCATGGGCCAAGCCGTGATGGAGATCACCAACAACGGCAGCACGTTCGATTGCCGCCCTGGTCAAGAAGGCATCGGCCTCCGCGTCATGAACTACCGGGCCAGCCTCATCCATGCCGATTTCTCAGTGACCTGCCCTCCCGGAGGAGGCGTGCGAGTCACCTGCAAATTTCCCCTGCTACCCAGCGGGGATACACCCCAAGCGACGACCCACAACAAACAGAAATACAAACCGTGAAATACAAAATCTACATCCTCGATGATCACCCCATCGTGATCGAAGGTCTGAAGAAGATCTTGGAAGGTCAAGAGGACCTTCAAATCGTTGGTGCCTCAGAAGACGCTAACACCGCTCTGATGCAAATCCCTAAACTGAAGCCAGACGTCATCATCCTGGACATCACGCTGAAAGACCGTAGCGGCGTGGATCTGGTGAAGAAACTGAAGCAGAGCCATCCTGAAATCCACGTCCTGGTTTACTCCATGCACGACGAAAACGTCTATGCAGAGCGTTGCCTCCGTGCCGGTGCCATGGGTTACATCATGAAGGGCGAGAGCGCTGCTCGCGTGCTTCAGGCTGTCCGTCAGGTGCTCGGTGGTGGCTTCTTTTTCAGCGCCAACCTGCTGGGAAGCATCGTCTCCGGTGGTGGTCCTCGTTCCGGTTCCCGTGGCGAACCAGGGCGCATGCTTAGCGACCGTCAGCTCGAAGTCTTCGAGATGGTCGGCCGTGGCTTCGACTCCCATGAGATCGCTGAAAAACTTCAGCTCAGCGCCAAAACCGTGGACGCCCACAAGGCAAACATCCGGCAGAAGCTGGGTCTTGCCTCCGCTCGCGAACTGCTCATGGAAGCCGTCCGCTGGGTTGAGAAATAAGAGTTGCTCGCACAAACACCAACCACATCGAAAACCGCCGAGGAGTATTGGGGTGCTCCAGGCGGTTTTTTATTGTCGGGGATCCCGACTCAGCCTGCCTGGATGTTTTCGACTCACACGGCACGCTTGCTTCATCACACAGAGCGCTCATTTTTCTTGCTCTGGACCTCTGCTTCAGGCTTTAAACAGGAATATGAAAACCACCTTGTTTCCCTGGCTCGCACTTGCCGGAATGGCCCTGTCGCTACCGAGCCTTGCTGCTGACAAGATTTCGGTGCTCATCATTGACGGTCAAAACAACCACAAATGGGAGATCACCACCCCCGTCTTGAAGGACGCTCTCGAAAGCAGCGGGGCCTTTCTCGTGCAAGTCAGCACCACACCGGCGAAGAAGGCCCCCGCTGCATCCTGGTCTGAGTGGCACCCCAAATTCAGTGACTACGCGGTCATCGTCAGCAATTACAACGGTGAGCCTTGGCCGGAGCCAGTTCGCAAAGACTTTGATCAGTATGTGAAAAACGGAGGCGGCTTTGTCTCCGTTCATGCGGCCAACAACTCTTTTCCGGAGTGGAAAGAGTATAACCAAATGATTGGTGTCGGCGGATGGGGAGGCCGTAACGAGGCTTCCGGGCCCTGGCTTTACGTCAAAGATGGAAAACTCTTCCGTGATTCATCGGCTGGCAATGGAGGGGCCCACGGACCCCAGCATGAATTTGTCGTTGAGGTTCAGAACGCGGATCATCCGATTACCCGTGGCTTACCCCAACGCTGGCTCCATGCCCAAGACGAGCTTTATAGCAAGCTGCGTGGTCCAGCGGAAAACATTAAGATCTTAGCCAGTGCGAAATCCGATCTCACGGGTGAACAAGAACCCAATCTCATGGTGCTCCATTATGGGAAAGGTCGTGTCTTTCACACCACCTTAGGCCATGCGGACTATTCCATGCTCTGCCGAGATTTCTATGAAACTCTTCAGCGTGGCACCGAGTGGGCTGCCTCTGGAGATGTCACGCAAACAGCCGACCTGCCAAGTGACTTCCCCACAGAGCATCAAGTGAGTCCCGTGTCTCTCGAAGGCTACCCCAAACAACCTCGCCAGGCACCTGCGGCCAAGAAGTGATCTGGCACAGCGGCACCGTCTCTCCAGATCGGATTCGACAAGAATTTAGCAGGCGAGATGGGCGCAAGGCGCTCGTTCATGAACAGCATGCTCGCCCGTTTCATCCTGTTCCTGACGCTCAGTAGCTTCCTTTCAGCAGCGCCCAATGTCCTGTTCATCGCCGTGGATGACTTGCGGCCAGAGCTGGGTTGCTATGGAGCGTCCCACATGAAGACGCCCAATCTGGATCGACTTGCTTCACGTGGAGTCGCCTTTGAGCGCGCCTACTGCCAAGTCGCTGTCTGTAACCCCTCACGAAACAGTGTTCTGAGCGGACTTCGTCCTGCCAGCACCACCATCCTGGCTAACAATAAGTTTCTCCGCCCGACTTTACCGGAGGTGGTGACCTTGCCTCAGCAATTTAAGAATCACGGCTACACGTCTCTATCTCTGGGAAAGATTTTCCATCACAGCTCAAGCGAACCGGGCGATGATCCACTGAGCTGGAGTGAACCCTCCTGGTATCATGGCGAGCCCTATCGTCATTGGTTCAGCCAGGAGTCGGATGACTTCATCAAACGCCTGAAGAATCTTCCGAAGAAACAGCAGCCGCGCCTCATTCGAGCCCAGCCCTTCGAAGCCGCCGAGGAACCCGATGATGTGTATCCGGATGGTCAAACCGCCCTGAAAGCCATCGAGACCCTTCAGCGTCTCAAAACTGAGGGCAAACCGTTTTTCCTTGGCGTTGGGTTCGTCAAACCGCACCTGCCCTTCACTTGCCCGCAGAAGTATTGGGACATGTATCCCGAAGCGACGATTCACATGCCTGCGAATGCGACTCCCCCCGAAGGAGTGCCCGCCCCTGCCCTGCATGATCTGTATGAGTTGCGCACCTATGGAGGCATTCCGAAAACCGGTGATCTGGATGAAGCCACCGCCCTCAAACTCATTCGAGCTTATCGCGCTTGTGTCAGCTTTATGGATGCTCAGTTGGGACGTGTCTTGGATGAGTTGGATAAGCTCGGACTGACGGACAATACCATCATCGTGCTCTGGGGAGATCATGGCTATCACTTGGGGGAACAGGGATTGTTTACCAAGATGACCAACTTCGAGCTAGGCACCCGCGTGCCCTTGATCGTTTCGGCCCCAGGATTGACTACGCAGGGTCAAAAGAGTTCCGCCTTGGTCGAGCTCGTGGATCTCTACCCGACGCTGTGTGAACTGGCCCAACTTCCGACGCCCGCGAAGCTCGAGGGCCATAGTTTTACTCCTTTGCTCAAACATCCGTCACGGGAGTGGAAAACGGCCGCTTTCAGTGAATACCTCCGCCGTGGGCCGGAAGGCTACATGGGATACAGCATCCGCACAGACCGCTGGCGCTACACGGAATGGAAAGACCGAAAAGGCAACGCAGCAGGTACCGAACTGTATGATCATCAGAAGGACCCTGCCGAGACAATCAACCTAGTTCAGGAAGCGGACAAAGCGGAAATCGTTCACGAGCTTGCATCCCAACTGCAATCAGGCTGGAAAGCGGCTCTGCCCATTCCATAAACAAGCACCCCGTCTTCTCAACATTTCTTTGTTAGGCCATCAGGGCTAAACAACGACGGTCTTTGAGCTAGCGGGATTCAGTCCCTGAATACCTGCGAGGGCTTTGACGCGTTCGAGTTCGAGCCGGAGATGTTTTTGAAACAGGCTGATGTCTGCACTGTGAATCAGAAGATTGGCTCCCAGTGCAAGAAAGCGAGCCTGCTGCTCTGGGCTTCCCCAGAAATGAATTCCCGCACCGATGCCTGCCGCACGAGCCTTCCGAAAGATCGTCTCACAAGCAGCTAGAAAGTCAGGGTGATCATACTGCTCCGGCACCCCCAAGCTACAGGTCAAATCATGCGGGCCGATCAGCACCGCATCCAGCCCAGGCTCAGCCAGGATAGCATCCAAGGCATCGATCGCAGGCACGCTCTCGATGTTCACAATCAGCAGACGTTGTTCTGCCCCTTTACGCATGTAATGCTCCAACTCGGCTTCCTGAGGTTGGCCCTTCAGGGCCTCCTCCAGTTTCCGACCTTTGATCGGCCTCAGCTTCACCGCACCGCGCAAAGCCCGCACCTGCTCGACTGTTTCCACATAAGGCGCAATCACACCCGCAGCACCTCCATCCAGCACCATCGTCGCCGTATAGGGATCAGGGGATGGGATGCGCACGAGCGGTGGCAATCCTAGCGCGGCATAGGTCTGACACATCCAGGACAAAGGGGCACGATCCAGTGCGATGTGCTCCGTGTCGATGAACACGAAGTCAATGCCACAGCTTCTCACAGCCTCGGGCCAACGTGGTGACGGTGAAACGATCAAAGTGCCAAAAACCGGGGTATTCTGGAGCAATGCAGCAGCCAATTCAGAGGCATTCATTTGAAAAGAACATTAGGCTTGGTCCAGAGTATCTTGGCCAAAAGGATACGGTTAGGCTCTTGTTTACGCCCTTCGGGAAAAGACAATTCCGTGCTTACCACCCACGTCTCGCCTGGGCTGTAATCCATCACGCCAAACCCTGCCGCCAGATCAAGCCCCGTTTCAAGCATCAAGACCTGTTCCGTCGAGCGAATGATGCAGAGCTTATCCAGATCCACCTGAGCAATGAACAAGGGAGCGCGATGCCGGAAGACATGATCGTTACCCGCTCCTTTGCGCGGATACACGAGATAAAGAGCATCTCCATGAGCGACCCAATGCTGTTGCGAGTTGTAACAACCGAGCGGCTGACCATCATCAAATTTCCATTCGGTGGGAGCCGTGTAGTGAAGACCATCGTCACCCACTGAGACAAAGGCGCTTTCATCTGCCCTCATGGTTAGGTAATAACGCCCCGAGTAACCGATGACCGAAGGCTCATAAAGACCACGTTTGCCTTTCGTTGTGAGTTCAGAGCCATGCTCCAGATAAGTCAGCGTCTGCCCATCAAAACGGCAACGTGCCACCATGGTCGTATAGGCCCGGCTCTTCGGATCTTTACGATAACGGATGGGCAACAGCAGCTCTCCGTTGGGTAAATCATAACGCTGATGACACCCCGAGTTGGGTTCCAAAATCGCCCGTCCTTCATGATCCTTCTCGGGTAACTCCAGCAATTTCAAACCGCTCCATTGCTGAGTCTCTGGCTGATAAGTGGCATAAGACACTCGCTCATAACCTCGGTTTTCTTTGATGCCTCCATCAAAACCAAAGGTCTTGCCATGAGCCAACACCATACCTGAACGGGCATGAAATTGCGGGCAGATATCCCCCATGACAAAGTCATGCCCGGCCGGTAAACGCGAGCGCCGAAGGCTGATGATCTCCTCCGGCTTTGACCACGTCTGCCCGCCATCCACGGTCTCCGTGAAATAGACGTTTCGATAACCATGGGAGCCTTGTTTTTCGATCTCCTGCGTGGTGATGATCACCCTGGACGGCTCACCGGGAATCAAGGCGGGCCGAGATTGCGCCCAGTGCAAATTTCCCGCACTGGTCTGCACCGTGCTGCGCTGAATCTGGAAGTCCGCCGCAGTCGCCAGTGAACTCGCCATCAAGATGATGAAGAAACTCCGAATCATTTGAGCTGAGTCGGTTCAGTCATGGGCCATTCGTCGGTTCGGAAAGGACTGGCAGGAAGCCCTTCACCATTGTAAAGAATCGCCTTCGGATTAGCCGCCCACGCATAACGTGCCGCCACAGGTTGTTTGATTTCGGGGTTGGAAAGAATCAGAAGATTGCTCGCCACCTTGGCTTGGGCAGGTTTCCACTTTTGGTCGGCACCAGCGACCTCGAAGCCTTCAGCAGCTTCACCTCTCAGGACGAGATCTCCCTGGGCATTGTTAAAGCGGACATGCACAGCCCCGTTTTTGATCTCGTGGTCACGTGGCGTAGGCCCCGAATAAGCAGGCAGCTTCTGCCGATACACCCGCGCTTGGGCCCACAGTGCCAAGCGTTCCCCAACAGATTTTTTATCTTTGGGATGATTGTCATGGGCTTCCCCGACATCAATGGTCACCGCCATTCCCGTATTGGGAACAGACAAGCTCTTCAACATCGCCTCACGCACCAAGGGGCGATAAGCGGCTTGCTCAAAATTGGGCAACTGCACCCACGCAAAAGGCAGGTTGCTGCGCCACTTGGCTCGCCAGTCCTGCACCAACAGCGGCAATTGCTTCCCATAGAGCTCAGCCTTGGCTTGCGTCGAGCAATTGTGCTCTCCTTGATACCAGATGGCCCCTTTGATCGCGTAGGGGATCAGAGGATGAATCATGCCATTGTATAGATTGGCTGGATGATTTTGATCGCGGTCTGGAGGGCCATTGAAACGAGGCTTCCGAGGCAACGTCTCGCCACCTTTGGCTTTGACTTGCTTCACCGCTTCTGCCCAGGCTTTCACGCGTTTGTCATAGGCTTCTTTTTCCTTCGGGCCGTCATAAGTTTCAGCAGCCTTTGCCCAATTCTCCAATCCCACTTTCAGTTCAGGGACTTTCACTTGCGCGTCTTCACTGGTCCAGGCGGCGATGTCGGTGCCACCCCAGGAGGAATTGATCATTCCCACAGGCGTCTTCAGACTCTCATGCAAAGCTTTGCCGAAGAACCAAGCCACCGCCGAGAAGTTTTGTACCGTTTCCGGTGATGCAACCACCCACTCGCCCTCGCAGTCTTCCTGGGCCATTCGGGTGCTGTGTTGTTTGACCGTAAACATGCGCATCTGAGGCAGATTCGCCGCAGACGTTTCTGCCGCAGAGTATTCTCCGCGACTGAAAAGAAACGCCATGTTGGACTGTCCTGAAGCCAGCCATACTTCTCCAACGAGAACATCCTTCAGAGTGAGGGTCTTCTTATTCCCCTTCACCGTCATCACTTGAGGCTCTGCGGAAGCTGGCTGTGGCATCAGTCGCACACTCCAATGTCCATCGGGGGTTGCCGTGGTCGTGGCCATTTCCTTACCCAAGGTCACACTGATGGAATCTCCTGGCTCCGACCATCCCCAGACAGGCACAGCAGTTCCGGCTTGCACCACCATGTGATCGCCAAAGATCCCAGCCAGCTTCAGCTCAATCTCCCACTCATCCGTGCGGAAGGGACTCGCAGGCAAACCCGCACCGTTTTGCAAAGACCAAACAGGATTGTCCGCCCAAGCATAACGAACCGCCACGGGTTGAGACACCTCAGGAGAAGCCACGACCACCCGATTCCCACCGACGATGCGCGCTCGGGCCCAGACGAAGCGCCGATCTGCACCTGCGATGGCAAACCCCTTCAATTCATTCCCGCTATCCTTGGAGGCAAGACCACCTTCAGCATGTTCAAAGGTCAGCGTCACATTCCCACCTTTGACCTCATGTTTGCTCAACAGCGGACCTGACCAAGACTCCATGTTCTGGCCGTACACTTGGCTCAATGCCCAGAGCGACAGGCGTTTGCCCACCCCCTGCTTGTTCTTTGGGTGAATGTCCTTCACCTCACCCAAACCTAAAGCCACAGCCATCCCTGTCTTCGGCACCCGCAGGGTCTTTAGCATCTGCTCGCGGATCAATGGCCAACGCTGCACTTCCACAGGATTCTGCTGAGGCTCGCGATAGTCAGGCAACTGCACCCAGGCAAAAGGAAACTCATACCCCCAGCGACCACGCCAGTCTTCAATCAGCGTCTGCAACTGGAGGCTGTAAGAACCCACATACGGTTTGTTAGAATTGTGCTCGCCCTGATACCAGATCGCGCCTTTGATCGCATAAGGGATGAGCGGGGCTATCATGCCGTTGTAGAGATTGGCCGGATGATTCTGGTGCAAGCGTGGCTGCACGGCCTGAACGGGAGGGCGAGGCTGTGCTTTACCGGCGGCTTTAGCCTCCGCGACAGACTGCTTCCATTGAGTCACGGCAGCCTTGTATTTGTCGGCTTCTTTGGCGGCATCCCAGGGTTGTTTAGCCGCCTCATCCCATGGCGCGATGATCTCAGGATACACAGGCAATTTGGACTGCGCTTCGCGGCTGGTCCACGCTTCAATGGCTGTGCCTCCCCATGATGAATTGATCAGCCCCACGGGTTGCTTCAATTCGCGATGCAGTTCACGTCCGAAAAAATAGGCTGCCGCCGAGAAACGCCCCACCGTCTCGGCGCTGCACACCTGCCAAGTTCCGGTGCAGTCTTTTTGGGGCTCAGCTTTAGAAGCACGCTCCACCGTAAACATGCGGATGTGAGGCTGGTTCGCCGCCTTCTGTTCCTCTTCATAGTTGAGGCTTCCACTCACCGTCATGGCCATATTGGACTGGCCACTGCCTAACCAGACTTCACCCACCAACACGTCCTGCACCTTCAGCGTATTCTTCCCCGTCACCGAAAGGGTCAAGGGTTGGTCGGTGGCTTTCATAGCTGCCAATTCGACCTGCCATTTGCCATCTCCAGCGGTCTTGGCGTTGGCGGTTTGCTCGCCCAGAGAAACACTGACTTCTTCGCCCGCGTCCGCCCAGCCCCAGATGGGCACCTTCACACCGGCTTGCACCACCATGTGGTCTGAGATGATGGCGGGCAGCCGGACATCGGCAAACGCGACCAAAGGCGCGAACGACAAAGCTAATGCGAAAAGTCTCTTCATAGCAGATGGGTTGGACTAACAAAGACGAACCGGAACCCTGAATATTACTGGTAAAAGCGCATGACCATTTTCGATCCAGACTCCTTGCCTCGCTCCGCTCCTAAGCCACCGCAGTCGCTGCGGTCAGGATTCACCCGCCGTGCTGCTTTAGCAGGGTTGGTAACATTGCCCTTCACCAGCGGATGCAGCCTCCCTTCATCAGCCTCACCCTCTGCACACCGGCAACTCGCTGAATTGGAGTTCGAGTCTCAAGGCCGACTGGGAATCGCCGCATGGACCGCCTCTTCCCTTCCTCGCCGTTCAGTGCGGTATCGTCCGAACGAACGTTTTCCCTTTTGCAGCACCTTCAAATTCCTCGCCGCTGCCGCCATTCTCAAACGAACG
Organism: Prosthecobacter debontii; assembly: GCF_900167535.1. Classification (NCBI taxonomy): domain Bacteria; kingdom Pseudomonadati; phylum Verrucomicrobiota; class Verrucomicrobiia; order Verrucomicrobiales; family Verrucomicrobiaceae; genus Prosthecobacter; species Prosthecobacter debontii. The sequence continues at coordinate 42,932 of NZ_FUYE01000016.1, read as the reverse complement.
GAGCAAGACCCAACGGAGTTGGATCGCCACATCCGGTATTCCAAGCAAGATTTAGTCAGCTACTCGCCCATCACCGAGAAGCAAGCAGGCCGTAGCATGAGCCTCGCTCAGCTCTGTGCCGCCGCATTGCAATACAGTGACAACACCGCCGGTAATCTGCTGATCAAAGAACTCGGTGGCACGCAAGCCATGACCGCGTTCGCTCGCTCCATTGGCGATTCGACCTTTCGATTGGATCGCTGGGAAACGGAACTCAATACCGCCATTCCAGGCGATGTGCGCGACATCACCAGTCCCGCAGCCATGGCTCACGACCTCCAGCGGCTCTTGCTCGGCCATGGATTATCCCCTCAACAGCGGAACCAGCTTAGCACTTGGATGCGAGGCAACACGACCGGTGCGGCTCGGATACGGGCGGCAGTCCCCAGCGATTGGGAGGTCGCGGATAAAACTGGTTCCGGTGACTACGGCACCACGAATGACATCGGCATCCTCTTTCCGCCTAACCAATCCCCAATCATCCTGGCCATCTATTTCACTCAAAAGACTTCCCAAGCCCCCATGCGCAATGACATCATCGCTGCCGCGACCAAGATCGTCTTGGAAACGCTCACCGATAACCGTTCATGACTGAAACCGATATCGCCAGGATCGAAGCCACCTTAGCCCTGGCTCTACCCGTTTCTTACCGGGCTTATCTGGCCGAAGACGACCAAACCATTGAGGACCACGGTCCCATTGATGACGTCACAGCACTCCGAGATGCGGATCAAATCATTGAGGCCACCCTCGATTATCGCCGTGGCTTCGAGGGCCTGCCTCCCTGGCCTGCGCAGTGGCTTTACATGGGCGATGAAGCCGATGCCTGCCCCTATGCTTTGGATTGCCAGACGGGCCGACTCATCCACACGGATAAGGGGCATCTCAATCGGCCACCTCTGGCGGACTACACCTCTTTTGAAAGCTTTCTGCAAAAGCAAAAACAAGAGCAAGAAGAACAGCTCATGCGCCCACCTGTTAAAGAAACTTGGGGTGAACGACTACTTGAGTATTTGCCTGTTACGATTGGCCTGTTCTGCTTCTTTGTCGTTTTGCCGTTGATTGGTCTGACGATCAAATTGCTCTACCTATGGATTACGACCGGAGAGTTTCCAAAGTTTGAGTCCTAAATGGGTCTCAGGAGTCCAGGAAAGATGCTCCAAGTAATCTTAACCTGAGGAAAGAGTTTCTCTAGAAACAGGCACGACCAGTTCAGCTCAAAGAGACGAAACCATCTGCACTCACTCAGCCATCTCGCCCCTTATGGAAAGCAACCCTTACAACACTCCGTCAGCGAATTTGTTTGGCTCCACCCATGGCACCGCCGTCGAAGGTGTGCCCGCCGAAGCGATCGTGCAGTTACAACGCACCAAGCCCTGGCTCCGCCTCATCGGGGTTGTCATGTGGATTGCTGTGGGTTTGATGCTCCTAGGTGCTCTCGGAGTGGTCGCCGCCGCAGCCATCGGCGCGGGTGAAATGATGAAGGGCCAAACCGGTGCATTCGGTGGCGTTCCCTTGATCGGTGTGGCGGTCCTCTATGCCCTCATGTCGTTGATTTACATCTATCCGACCGTTAAAATTTGGAAGTATGGCACGTGCATTGGGCGCTTGTCCCAATCCCGCAACCCAGAGGATCTCGTCGCCGCCTTAAATCAACAACGCGCCTTCTGGAAATTCGCAGGTATCCTGCTCATTCTGATGATCCTTCTGTATGTGGTCGTCATCATCGGTGCCGTGGTCTTCAGCGCAGCCGCAGCCGGTGGCTTGCAAAACATCCCCGTGGAAGGCGCAGGCACCGAGAATCCCTAAACGATGGGTATTGGGAGCTCAGTCTCCAGATTCCGGATTTGGCAACGCATGCTGTCGGTTGCCAAACCGGAAAGATCTCGTCAACGAGCGATCTTTAAGACAAAGCCTCGCGCTTGTTCTTATCAAAACGGATGTCTTCGGCCTTCTCGATGAAGATGGTGTCTTCGCAGATATTCTTGGCGTGATCACCGACGCGCTCCAAGAAGCGAGCCACGAAAATCAAATGAAGATAACCTTCGAGTGGAGCCTGTCGTGCTTCCATAACGCGAAGTAACGCTTGGTCCACAGACTTCTCCGCCGCATCGAGTTCCTTATCCAGCAATCGTGTCGCAGCGGCAGCTTCAGGGTCAGCGTTGGTAAAGGCCTGGATACTGGCCTCCAAGTTACGTGCACAGAGATGGTAAACCGGCTGGAGAAGACTCACCTCGGCGATCTCGGGCAGTAGATTGATCGCTCGGGCTCGTTTGGCAATGCTACAGGCCTGATCGGAGATACGCTCCAGATTGTTCGCCACTCGGATCGTTCCCATCACTTGCCGCAGGTCATGTGCAGTGGGCTGGAACTTCAGCAGGATCTGCATCCCAAGCTGATCGATATTTTTTTCCAATTCATTCACGTCCTGATCGGCAGCGATGGCGGAATTGCAAAGATCCGTATTACGCTCCAGCAGCCCGCGCATGGAACTGCCCAGATTGCGTCGAGCAATGCTGGCCATGGTGAGCACCTGCTCACGCAGGCGATTGAGGGAATGATCGAAAGTAGACAAAATGTGCTCGTGCATCGTCGCGTGGCTGAAGTGATCAAGCTACATGGCGGGTGTGACATTTTCGACACCTAATTTCACAGATTGATCCACTTCTGCGACAGTTGCGTAACCTTTCGGCTCCCGATTGGTGCGTTCGCAGAATTGATCATAGGTGATGACTTCAAATTCCCCATTGTCATACTCCAGAATGGCGGTGAGGGATTCCACCCAGTCACCGGAATTTAGATAGTGGGTTTCCCCCACCTTTTTGTTGGCCGGGCTATGGATGTGCCCGCAGATGATCCCCACACAGCCCTTGGCTTTGGCCAATTCCTGGAGCTGTTCCTCGTATTTGCCGACAAAGCTGACGGCGGATTTCACTTTCAACTTCACCCACCGGCTGAGAGAAAAGCTCTCTTTACCCCGGATGCGGCGATACCAATTGTAGGCCCGGTTGACCCGCAGGAGGATGTTGTAACCAATACCGCCTAGCTTGGCGATCCAAGGGTGGTTGGTGGTCACATGGTCGAAACCGTCTCCGTGCACCACGAGATAGTCTCCGTCTTTCGTGTGGTGGATGTGCTCATCGGAGATGAGGAAGTTATCGAGGCGGATGGGGATGAACCGATCCAGAATATCGTCGTGATTTCCGCGCAGGTAAATGATCTGCGTGTTTTCCTTCTCCATCTTTTTCAGCACGGTGCGGATGAAGTGGGTGTGGGACTTGTTCCATCCCCCCAGACGTTTCAGGTGCCAAGCGTCGATGATATCTCCATTCATCACCAGCTTATCGCACATCGTATTGCGGATGAAGTGAGAGGCCTGGGCGGCTTTGCAATCAGGCATGCCCAAATGCACGTCTGAGATAAACACCGTGCGCGCACGCAGTTTAGTCTTGGTCCGTTCCGGCGTGATCGGAGCGTCTGGTGTTTCGTCAAGGTCGTCTGACATGGGGAGAGTGAACGCGGAAAGTGGGATCGAGGTCAAGCCGAGTGTTGAGAAGAGGTCGTGCCAATCACAGAAGTCAATTCAGACTCGAATTGTTCGATGACCCGCTGCCAGCCCAAATCCTGGGCGGCTTGACGGGCGGCTTGGCGTAAAGGAGCTTCATTCCAGGCCCTGGCAGCCATTCTGCATTGGTCGAGAAAGGCCGACTCATCGTCAAAAGGCGCAAGGAAACCATTTTCGCCACTCCGAATCAATTGCCGAGGCGCAGCGTAGTCGTAAGCCGTCGTCACCAGCCCGCTCGACATGGCCTCCAAGACGACGTTTCCAAAGGTCTCCGTGATGCTTGGAAAGAGAAACGCATCGGCACTGGCGTAGTGCGCGGCCAAATCTTCCCCTGTTTTCGCTCCGGTATAAATAAACTCGGGATGCTCTGTCTGTAAGCTTTTCAACTTCGGACCATCGCCTACCACCACACAGGGAGCCGCAGGATAAATCTCACGGAAGGCAGCAAAAGCTTGAGTCAGCAAAACAAGATTCTTTTCTGCAGCGACCCGTCCGACATAGAGTGCAACGGGAGTCTTCTCATCCACTCCCCACGATTCCCTGAGTTCGAGGCTGCGCCGACTTGGGCTGAAGAGGTCGGTATCCACCCCTCGGCCTAAGACACCGACATTCTGAATGCCCCAGCGCGTCAGCATGGCAGCCGTATCCGCACTGGGAGTCAGCGTGCGTGCCGTCTGATTGTGCAGGCTCCTCAGCAATCCCTGAGCCACCGTTTCGAGTCCGGGTAGAGCGTAATCCTCCAAGTAGGTCTGAAAATTGGTGTGGAAACCCGAGACCATGGGTATGCCCATTTTATTCGCCGCACGAATGCTGGCAATGCCGAGAGGCGTCTCAGTCGCGATGTAGAGGGCATCCGGACGAAAGGTTTCATACAACGCCTGCATCTGCCAAGTCGTGGTAAAACCCATGCGCAGGCCCGGGTAACCCGGTAAGGGCATGGCCATGACCGTGTGACGCTTGTAAGGTTCCTGCGCCAACTCGGGAGAGGCTTCCAGCGTGGTCACGATTTCAATCTCATGCCCCCGCTGTTTGAGGCCATCAGCCAAGGTCGCAAGAGTCCTCGCCACTCCGTTAATATCGGGAGGGAATGTGTCAGTGATGAGCAGAAACCTCATGTCACAATCGGCAGATGCTAGTCATAGAAAGCAGATTCGCTTCCTGACAAAGTGTTGCATTGTGACGAATGCGTCACGGTTTATGTTGAATTTATCTAAGGGCTCAAACGATAATGTGACGGACACGTCACCAAGAACCGTTTGGTGACAAGCCCGCCTTTTTGTAAACGGCTAATACGTTATGAGCAAAATCTTGGTGGTTGATGACGAGCCGGATATTTCGGAACTGATTACCCTGCACCTAATGCGTGAGGGGCATGACTGTGTCTGCATTACCAATGGCCTTCAGGTCATGAATGCAGTCATTGAACAAGAGCCTGACCTCATCGTGCTGGACCTGATGCTTCCTGGTCAAGATGGCATGACCGTTTTCAAACGTCTGCGTGCAGACAGCCGCACGCGCTCCGTGCCTGTCATCATGCTCACGGCGAGAGCTCAGGTCACGGATAAGATCAATGGCCTGGAACTCGGTGCCGATGACTATCTCACCAAACCTTTCTCCCCACGTGAATTGTCCCTCCGCATCTCGGCCATCCTCCGCCGGACCAAAAAGGTGACCCACGTCTCCGAAGTGAAGACCGGAGCTTTCCTCCTGGATCGGAAAAACATGAAGTTTTTCCACCACGGTCAGCCGATCGACCTGACCACGACAGAGTTTAAACTCTTAGCGGTTCTCCTGGAAAACGTCGCTGCGGTGCATACCCGCGCTGAGCTTCTCCGCGAGGTGTGGGGTTACTCCGATGATGTGGCTACCCGCACTCTCGATACCCACATCAAGCGTCTGCGGGAGAAACTCGGTGATGCGGGCAAGCACATTGTCACGGTGCGCGGCACGGGATACCAATTTATCCCAGATGCCTCAGCCATCCCCGCAGCCGCAGCTTAATCCTGCCTCGCGGAGCCCAATCCTTGCCGAGACGACCTGACTCTCAGGTCAAGGTCGTTATTGATTAACGTCCACCTTCCTCTCATCGTCCGATTCCCCTCCCTTTCCTTCCTTCATGACCGTCACTATTCTTGTCGTCGCCCTCGTCCTCCTGGCGTTATTCGCCTGGCGTCGGGAGCTTCACTGGCGGCAAAGTGTGCTTAAAATCACGAAGGCAGCCGGGCTGCGGGACTTCGAAGCCGACAAACTGGGGGCCAAATTCGCCGGTCTGATCGAGGCTGAAACCGCCTTACATAAAGAAGAATACCTGCGGCGGCTGTTTGAATCCCTGCTCAATGAAATTCGCCAGGGGGTCGTCATCACCGATGATCATCAGCGCATCAAATTCTGCAACCGCACGATGGGGCATCTCTTCCATCGTCCCTCCATCCACCGAGGGCGGACACTTCTGGAGGAGTTTTCAGATCATGAGATCAACGACATCGTCCAGGCGGCGCTTCTCAATCAGCGGAGGACTGTCAAGGAGATCGAGCTGAACACGCCCTTGGCGGCGGGAATGGTTAGCAGTCGGCACTATCTGATCGAAGCCGCCCCTCTACCAGCTAAAGCCGAGGCGGGCGCTTGGCTCATGGTCTATGACATCACGGAGCAGACCATGGCGGAACAAGTTCGTAAGGACTTCGTGGCCAATGCCTCCCATGAGTTGCGGACGCCGCTGACCTTGATCAACGGGTATATCGAGACTCTGCAAAGTGGCGTCATCAAGGACGATGCCGCCATGAAACGCTGCCTCGATGTCATGGAAAAACATGGCAAGCGTATCATCCGCATCATCGAAGACATGCTGACCATTTCGCGGCTAGAAAATGGCAGTTCCGCGCTGAATCTGGAGCCTTTCACCGCCCGTTCCTGTGTGCAGGATGCGCTGGATCATCTCGCCCCCATGCTGGAAGGCCGGGATACGCGCTTCCAACTCGATTTCCCTTCCGATGGGGGGCACATGGTGGGCGACCGTTTCTACTGGGATCAGGTCTTCACCAATCTTTTGGAAAACGCCATTAAGGAGAATCCAAACCCTGGCTTAATGATCAAAGTCACCGGCCAGTGGTTTGCAGATCACTGCGTCATCCGGGTCAGTGACAATGGCATCGGGATTCCGGCCCATGACTTACCTTTCGTGTTCAAGCGCTTCTTCCGCGGCCATAAGCACCACTCCCCAGAAATCAAGGGAACCGGACTCGGTCTCAGCATCGTCCGGCGCACGATCGAAGCCCACGGTGGAACGATTGAACTGACGAGCACCCCTGGAGTCGAGACAACCTTCACCATCCGGGTACCCTTGACGGGCACCGCCGTCAATTGAAGGGAGCGGAATCAGGGTTGCCCTGAGGCGGTAGAGGGATAGCCTATCGCTGTTATGAACAGCACGAAATCTCACTCCGATTCTCGCCAAGTTTTTGGCAAGGTCGCCGCCGCCGTTGCACTGGGGGCCGTCGTTGGCTCACGTGTTCGTCCGGGAGGTGTCCTTCTTTTCGCAGGCGCTGCAGCCTGGGCCGCTCTACACAAGCGCCCGCAGGACCACGAGACTGCATCAATGCCCGCCCCCAGAGAAGACGTCCCATCGACATCAGAGACACTCACGGAAGTTTGTCCGCCTTCAGAGCCCTTCATCACCAAGGAAACCTCGGATAAACCACCTGCGGATTGGGAGCAGCTACGTGAAGCCTTGATTCCTCCACCGAATCTCTTCACCCCACCGCCGAAACCAACCTCACCTCTTTTAGCCACCCCTCCACAATTTTTCGAGACGCCCGAGCCAGTCCCTGCACCACCTTCACGCCCCGACGAAAAAGCAGTGATTCCAGATACAATCTCCATTCCGGCGACACCGGCTTGGCCAAGTCAGCTCAAACCCAATCCTCTGTTGGGAAGTCCGCCTCCGCAGATCTTCCCAAATCAGAATTAAACGCCTCGCTACTCATACTTGAGCTGGGCCGACATAACGCCTGCTGTGTCTGAGACACAGCGGAGCCAATAAGCCCCGAAGGAAGCAGGAAACTCATGCTCCACCTTTTCCCCTGGCTTGAGGTCGAAGGAGCGGTAGGTCACCCATAATCCAGTGCCACTGACATCGGCTTCAACACGAACCGTCGTCGCGTGATCTGACTGGAGGGTAAGATGCTTGCGGTCATACCCGGTGAACAAATAGGGGTCGCTGGCTTCCCCTGCTTTCACGGAGGTATCCTTCCAGGGACCTCCGATACCCCGAGGCTTTCCGAATTGCCACAAGTCATCGACGGCACCGACCCACAAGGAAGTCTTGCCATCATCCGAAGTCACAATGTGCTCCCCCTGAGCCCCAGCCTTCAGACCGCTTAACACCAACAGACCACGGTAGCTTGCGTAGTCCTTGATACGGCGATTGTGCGTGGCCACTGGGCGAACTTTGGCAAAACCGCCTGCATTTTCTGCGGGTAACTCGAAGAAGGTTCCCCCGGCATTCAGCAGGTCTCTTTCCGTGCAGACCTCACGGCACACTCTCTCCAGTCCCAGGATGCCAGATGTGTCCAACGCAGCATCGCCGCGTGGAAGGCGCCAGCGCCCTTTCTCATCGGAGTAGATCAGAGAGGCCTCGTCATGGTCCAAGACGTTTTCGGGGATGGCGGCATGTTTCGCCGTCCAGGCCAAGCCTTCTGGGTCCTGTTGAGCGGTGAGATCGAACGCACTGCCCAGGTCATAACAAGCACGTGTGCCATCGCGATTTTCCAGCACGTAACGCAGCGTCTTGAACTCGCCGCCACGAGCAAGCAACACGCCTCCCGTCACATCCAAATCAGCAGGCCCCGCCAGCCCGGCAAACATGTCTGCGGCATCGGGCGTCCGTTTATCCTCGTTCCGGTAATGAAAGAATGCCGTGAGCGCCTTCACATCCTGTAGAGGCTTCAGCCTGATCCAGGCACCTGACTCAGTCGGCGCGAAATCAACCCATTGAACGCCTCGAGCAGGAAGTAAGACACGCTGCCTTTCTTGCCAGGAGCCATCGCCCTGAAGATCGACTTCCACCACGACCTCCACTTCATGATCGCTTTGGGAAACCAACTGCAAAGAACGATGAGTGTAACCTGCGAAAAGATAAGGCTCACTCAAAGTACCTGCTTTGACATCATCCTGAAGCCAAACCGCTCCACGGCCAATCGCTGGCCCCAGAGACTCCAGTTTCTCAGGAGCAATGAACCAAAGATTGGATTGTGATTTACCAGGACCGGCCAAACTACCTTTAGCCTTCCGAACATTGAGAAACTCTTTGTTCGCCGAGTCATCACATCCCAGAACGAGACGATCCCCCCATCGAGCGAAATCCCCGATCACCTTCAGATAGTTGCTACGCGGCATGATGCCTGAAGATTGAGAAGGCGAGAAGCTTTTGGGAAACTTCCAAAAGGCTCCATGCATAGTCATGAGCAGGGAGTCTTCCCCGATGTCCCGGATGCGAGGCCACTCGGTATTCCAGCCATGGGCACCATCGTAACTGTGGCTGGACTTCGGCAACCGGTAGCTATGCCAAGTCGCTTCCTGCTGGCCTTCAGCTTTAGCTAAGCACATGAGGATGAGGGAGCGGTGATCCCAGCCGACGCTCCAGACAGGATCCTTGTTAGGCTGAGAATTGCCGTAAATGCCCCCGGGTCCAGTGACCTCGGTGAACTGATTTCTTCTCACCAGTTGCCAATCCTGTCCTGCTTCGCGCCATTCCCCCAGAGCTCCACTCGGGGTGGATGGGTCCGTGAGGACACGTTTATCTCGATCCCCGTTATTGGCATAAATCACACGACCGAAGCCCGAGTATAAACCTTTGCCGTGATAACCCGGCAAGGCGGAGGCCAACCTCGCAGGGGCACTCTCTTCGGAAAAGCCCGGCTTGGGTTTGTTACCGTCTTGGATCAATCCAGTGACGCTGAGGTCACTCAAATCCACCTCATAAAGTCCCTCTTCCATCGTCGCATAATAGACCTTATGTTCAGGATCGGTGAGATGGCGTGCATTTCCCGTCAAGCGCCCGGGCATCCGATTGGGTGGAATCACGCGCACCGTCCGTTCAGCATCGATCACATAGGGCCCGATCAAGAGTTGGTTCGTTTCAGTGTGAATCATCCGGTTAGCCGGGGTTCCCCCCACACTTTCGGGGCGCACGATCTGCTTTAGATCAGGCGTGATCTCATACAATTTGTCACTGGAGCCAAAGGGCAAATGAGGACCGTAGGTAATGACCCACAACCGATCTGCCCAAGGCACGACGGCACCCGTCCCACACTCTCCCTCAGCATTGAACATGGCTAAGTGAGGATAGATCCCGCTGACCTGTCGCGGCTCTTGAGCCGACAAAGAGGCAACTCCCATCAAGGAACAAAGTGAGAAGCAAAGCGGAGTAAAACGCATGAGGAACTTGAACACAAAGTCCATCTTCATGACAAGAACCGTGGCTTATGCTTCGATGAAATCTCTTACACCTCCGCGACCTTCATCTTTGCATGCCAGCCACTCAGTCTCCCCTTCCCCCAGCATTTTGGCATGACATCTCATGCGAGTGGCTATGGGTCTATCACGGCCTCGCTCCAGAGCGCGCCGAGTGGTCCCCAGAGATCCCTGTGCCTGCCGGAGTTTTCTTTGTCGAGAGTGGTCATGTTTCCATCCGTGCGGATGCTCAAGAATTCCATATCGTTCCAGGCCAGGCTTTTTTCTCTGCCCCAGGCATCCGGCAACAAACCTTTGCACCCAAAACACGCCTGCTGTCCGTGGGCATGCGCTGCCTTTGGCCCGATGGTCAGCCCGTTTACTCAGCGGGTTTAAACACCGTTTTTGCGACTCCAGAGATCCAGACGCTCCATCAGGCGACCGAATCCTTGTTCAAGACCGTCCACCCGACAGCAAACCTGATCACTTATGCGATGGCTCGGACCGAGAAGCCACGCTCCCTCTCAGCGTGGGTTCAGCATGACGCAGCTTATTGGGAATGGTTTTCTCAGTATGTCCAGATCCTGGAAAAGCATGACATCCATCCAGCCTCACGCACAGCTCCTTCAGATCGCCGACTCCAGCAGTTACGCCATTGGCTGCAATCCTGGCCATTGAATCTGGCGCTCAATCTGGATGAAGTGGCCGCAGGTTTGTCTCTCACTCCCCGTCGCGTTCACGATCTGCTGCGTCGTGACCTGGGGATGACCGCTCAGGGGTTTCTGGAAAAACGCCGACTAGAGAAGGCGCGTGAGAGATTAGCCCAAGAAGACACCCCGTTGAAGGAAATCGCCTTTGCGCTTGGCTTCAGACATCCCCCTCATTTTACCACGTGGTTTCGTAAACATACAGGCATGACACCCACCGCCTACCGCAGCAGCGGCCTCAATGACGGGGCTTAAAAATTAGCATGCTATCGAATGCCCTTTTGAAACGTTTTCTCTTTCAGTTCTCACTGCGCTCCTTACCCTTTCCCCGCCATGCCGCTTCTCAGCCTTTCTCACATCTCCAAGTCCTACAGTGAACCTGGCAGTGGCAATGTGGTGCCCGTCTTGCGGGATATATCTCTGAGTATCGCGGAAGGAGAATCCGTGGCCATCGTGGGCCCGTCCGGGTGCGGGAAGAGCACCCTGTTGAACATTATTGGCACGCTCGATGTCCCTGACCAAGGTGAATATAGCTTCGACGGCACCTCTGTCTCGGGGCTGTCTGCGACCGATTTAGCAGCTTTGCGCAGTGAAAAGATCGGCTTCATCTTTCAGATGCATCATCTCATGCCTCAGTGCAGCGTCCTTGAAAACGTCCTGCTGCCCACTTTGGCCCTAAAGATCAAGCCTGCCGCAACAGAGTTACAACAACGTGCCGAACAGCTCCTCGCCTCCGTCGGTCTTAAAGACCGTCTGAACTGGAAGCCGGCCCAACTCTCCGGCGGTGAAAGACAGCGTGTCGCAGTTGTTCGAGCCCTGATCAATCAGCCCAAACTGATCCTCGCCGATGAACCGACCGGTGCCTTGGACGAAAAGAATGCAGAGTCTCTGACCACGCTTCTGCTCGACCTCCAGAAGACCACTGGCACCAGCCTCGTCATGGTCACCCATCATCCTGCACAAGCCGCACGGATGGGCCGGACTTTGACCTTGCATGAAGGAACTCTGCTGGGCGCAGGCACCTGATCATCGCCCCACCTCAGTCATCACCACGCACCCGGCCACGGTTTTTCTTCACCCCCGAGCGATTCTTCTTCGTATCGAGAATCCGTTGCTTCAAACCACGGGGCCGGGGGCGGCTCTGACGCCGCAGTTTTTCCCGAGCATTTTGCTCAGCCAACTTGGCCTCAGCGACCACGGTTTCCATGTGGTCGCATAACTCCATGCGGGCCCAGTAGCGATTCATCACCTGCGAACGCTCTTTTTGACAACGCACCTCCAGGCCACTCGGCACATGACGCAAGACCACTGTGGACGAGGTTTTATTGATCTTTTGTCCCCCCGGCCCGCTTCCTCGGATAAAATCTTCTTCGAGGTCTTCCTCACGAATGCGCAGCTTGCGCATTCGTCGGTTGAGAGCCTCTTCATTCAGCAATGACATCCCTGAAAGTGCCTCACTGAGGGCGAAAAGAAAGTGCTTGGATTAGATACTTTAATGAAGCCCCCACTGAGACCTTGTCGCAAGGTTTTAGTTCGGCACCGGAAGCGCAAAATCGGCCCCACCTTTACCAAGAATGGATCTGCGGAATTTTTTATGTGCGGCTTGCACGAATGAATCGTAACGCCAAGGTGGAAATCACCACCCATGAGCGCCGTTTTTGACTCCGTAGCCCGATTTTACAGCTCCTCGATTGGCAAGAAGCTCCTTGTCGCCCTTACAGGAATCGTTCTTGTCGTTTTCATCCTGGGCCACATGATCGGCAACCTTCTGGTTTTTGCAGGTCCTGAAGCGATCAATGAATACGGTCACATGCTTCAGACCTCCCTGCATGGAGCGGGCGTCTGGATTGCTCGTCTGGGGCTTTTGGCGGCTGTCGCGATCCACATTGTCGCAACCATTCAACTGACTGTCGCTAACAAAGCCGCTCGCAAAGACGCCTATGGCAAGCAGCGCTTCCAGGTCTCTAGCACATCTTCGCGCACGATGATCTGGAGCGGTCTCACCATCCTCGCTTTCATCGTCTATCACCTGCTCCACTTCACCATCCGTGCCGGGAATGAATACAACAACCCCGAACTCTACAGCTACAGCCTGCATGGTGAAGAGGTGCATAACGTTTACAAGATGGTCATCGACGGTTTCTCCTGGTGGCCCGCCTCCGTTTTCTACGTTATTGCCATGGTCCTGCTGTGCAGCCACCTGAGCCACGGTGTCTCCAGTATTTTTCAGACCCTCGGTCTGGCCACCCATAAGACATGGCCACTAATTCAAAAGCTAGGCAAGATCTTCGCTCTAGTGATCCTCGTGGGCAATTGCTCCATCCCGATTGCAATCCTTATCTTCGGTTACGGCAGATAAGCTTCCGCAAACTCGCCCCCAATTTCCCCACCCCTTTCCTTTTTCCGCCATGCCTCTCGACTCCAAGATTCCCTCCGGCCCGATGGCTCAAAAGTGGTCCAAGCACAAGCAGGACTCCAAGCTGATCAACCCGAAGAACAAGCGCAAATACACCGTGCTGGTCGTGGGCAGCGGTCTGGCTGGGGCTTCGGCAGCTGCCACCCTTTCCGAACTGGGTTATCAGGTGAAGTGCTTCTGCTTCCAGGACAGCCCACGCCGTGCGCACTCCATTGCCGCTCAGGGCGGGATCAATGCGGCGAAGAACTATCAGAATGACGGCGACAGCGTGCACCGCCTTTTCTATGACACCGTCAAAGGCGGTGACTTCCGCGCTCGCGAAGCCAATGTGCATCGTCTGGCTGAGGAGAGCGTCAATATCATCGACCAATGCGCCGCCCAGGGGGTTCCCTTCGCTCGTGAATACGGCGGCGGCCTCGCTAACCGCTCCTTCGGTGGTGCCCAGGTGAGCCGCACCTTTTATGCTCGTGGTCAGACCGGACAGCAGCTCTTGCTCGGTGCTTACTCCGCCCTGAACAAGGAAATCGCTCGTGGCGGTGTGAAGATGTACTCCCGCATGGAAATGCTGGAGATCGTCGTCGTGGATGGCCACGCCAAAGGCATCATCACCCGTGACCTCGTGACCGGAAAGATCGAAGCTCACTCCGGCGATACCGTGCTGCTTTGCACCGGTGGTTACGGCAACGTCTTCTACCTCTCCACCAACGCCATGGGCTGTAACGTGACCGCCACCTGGCGTGCTCACAAGAAGGGTGCTTACTTTGCCAACCCTTGCTACACTCAGATTCACCCGACCTGCATTCCGGTCAGCGGTGACTACCAGAGTAAGCTGACGCTGATGTCTGAGTCTCTGCGTAATGACGGACGCGTCTGGGTTCCCAAGAACGCGGCCGATTGCGGTAAGGCTCCTGGCCAAATCCCCGAAGACGCGCGCGACTATTATCTGGAGCGCAAATACCCAAGCTTCGGCAACCTTGCCCCACGTGACATCTCCAGCCGTGCGGCCAAAGAAGCCTGCGATGACGGACGCGGCGTCGGCCCTGGCGGTCGCGGTGTGTATCTCGACTTCGGCGAGGCCATCCAGCAGTTCGGTCAGAAGACCATTGCGGAGCGTTACGGCAACCTTTTCGAAATGTATGAGCGCATCACGGGTGAGAGTGCCTACAAACAGCCGATGCGTATTTACCCGGCCGTTCACTACACCATGGGCGGCCTGTGGGTGGACTATAACCTCATGAGCAACCTGCCCGGCCTGCACGTGCTGGGTGAAGCCAACTTCTCCGACCACGGCGCGAACCGCCTCGGTGCCAGCGCCCTCATGCAAGGTCTGGCCGATGGCTACTTCGTCATCCCGACTACCATCGCACCGTATCTGGTCACCCAGAAACCCGGCGCCTACACCACCGATCATCCAGAGTTCAAGAAAGCCCTGGAAAACTGCCAAGCGCAGACCAATCGCTTCCTCAACAACAAGGGCAAGCGCAGCGTGGATAGCTTCCATCGTGAACTGGGCCTCTTGGTCTGGGACAAGTGTGGTATGGCCCGTGACAAAGCAGGCCTCACGGAGGCGCTCAAACGCATCCCTGAACTGCGTGAGGAATTCTGGGCCAATGTCTTCGTCCCCGGCTCAGGTGCAGCCGCCAATCCCGAACTCGAAAAAGCAGGCCGCGTGGCCGACTTCATGGAGTTTGCCGAACTGCTCTGCCTCGACGCGCTTCACCGTGAAGAAAGTTGTGGCGGCCACTTCCGCTCCGAGCACCAGTATCCCGATGGAGAGGCGAAGCGCGATGACGAAAACTTCTGCTATGCCGCTGCCTGGGAATACACAGGTGACTTCGCCAAGCCGATCCTAAACAAGGAAGAGCTCACCTTCGAAGAAGTCCACCTCGCTGTGCGTAGCTACAAGTAAACTGGCGCTTTTAATTTCACCCCCACTTTCGGTTATATGTCCCTGCTCAATCTTCACCTCAAAGTCTGGCGCCAGAACCAAGGTCAGCCTGGTCACTTCCAGGACATTGAAGCGCCCGAGATCCCAGACCACGCCTCCTTCCTGGAGATGATGGACATCGTGAACGAGCGTCTCATTGCCAAAGGTCAGGAACCCGTCGCGTTCGACCACGACTGCCGTGAAGGCATCTGCGGTGCGTGCTCCATGACCATCAATGGCACGCCTCATGGCCCAGAAAAAGCCACCACGACTTGCCAACTCCACATGCGTAAATTCCGCACCGGAGACACCATCTGGATCGAGCCTTTCCGCGCCCGCGCTTTCCCGATCGTCAAGGACCTCATCGTCGATCGCAGTGCCTTTGACCGCATTCAGCAAGCCGGCGGTTTCGTGACAGTTCGCACCGGTGCTGCCCCCGATGCCAACAGCATCCTCATTGGCAAAGAAGTAGCCGATGCCGCTATGGACGCCGCCGAGTGCATCGGCTGTGGTGCCTGCGTCGCGGCCTGTAAAAACGCCAGCGCCATGCTCTTCACCGCCGCCAAGGCCGGTCAGCTCAATTCCCTGCCCCAAGGTCAGCCTGAGAAAACCCGCCGAACACTTGGTATGGTGCGCCAGATGGACAAGGAAGGGTTCGGCAACTGCACCAATCAGTATGAGTGCGAAGCCGCCTGCCCGAAAGGTATCAGCGTGCGCTGGATCACCAAGCTGAACCTCGACTACGCCGTGGCAGCCGCTAAAGACGCTTTCGGTGGCGGCATCGAACGCGCCGAAGGCGGAGATTAATCAATCACCCCTGATCCTCTTCGATCCAATCCAGCCCATCCTGATGCACTTCAGGATGGGCTTTTTGTTAGGAGATCATTATCCATGTGGATAGAGGCCATGGCGCGATGAAGCACGAAATTCGTTTCACGACTTCGGAGCGTTCCGCAGTAGCACGACGCCCCTACTCCTGATTCAGCATTGCCTTCAGGCCCGCGAAGAAATTCGTATTCTCCTCGGTCGAAGGGGTTTCCTTCATGTGCTTGGTGTAATCCATCTCATCCACGTAGGTGCGATCCAGCTCTTCCAGGAAGGGGCTTGGCAGTTCTGCCTGCTTCTGCCCCCACTTCGTGCGGTAGCGCACGAAACTGATGGTTAGGCGCTGACGAGCGCGAGTGATACCCACGTAAAAGAGACGGCGTTCTTCATCGACGCGACCTTCGTCATAGCTGCGTTTGTGCGGTAGGATACCCTTCTCCAGACCTGGCAGATAGACGACCGGGAACTCCAGTCCCTTACTGGCATGCAGGGTAATCAAGCAGACACCTTTTTTCTTCTCGATGTCGTCTTTATCTTCACGCTCATCGTTCAGGCAGACTTCGTCAATGAACCCCGCCAGACCGTCCTTGCGGTTGCGCTCCTGGTAGCTGCTCATCTGCGTGAGGAACTGCGCGAGACCATGCTCCCAGGCATGAAATTCCTCCGGTTTCTTCGATAGCTTCTGGAGGTATTCCATGTATTCCACCTCCTTGATCAAGGCCTCCGTCATCGTCACGATGTCGGTGCCCTGGGTCCCCGCAGCGGAACAGTATTTGGAAATCACTTCCGTGAACTGCCGCACGGCTGTTCGCGACTTCTCCGGGATCATCCGCAGGAAATCTGGATCGCACAGCGCGACCCAGATGCTGCACTGCTTGGTCATGCTGTGATCACGCGCCAACTCAGCGGTCGTGTTGCCAATGCCCCGTGGTGGTGTGTTCAGCACGCGCAGCAGCGAGATATCATCATGCGGGTTATGGATGACCGTCAGATAGCTCAGCACGTCTTTGATCTCACGACGATCAAAGAAGCTGCGCGCTCCCACCACGCGATACGGGATCTTCCGGGAGCGGAAGGCCTGCTCCAAGCTGCGGCTTTGCTCATTGGTACGGAACAGAACCGCAAAGGACTCCCAGGGCTCCTTGTTGGCGTAGAAGGCGGTCTCGATCTCCTTGGCGATCATCTCCGCCTCTTCCACGTCCTCATCGGTCGCGATCAGGCGCACCAGATCATTGCCTTTGTTCCGGCTCCAGAGGGTCTTCACACGCCGCCCGATGTTGTTCTCGATCAGGCTGTTCGCCGTGTGCAAAATCGGCGTCGTGGAGCGGTAATTCTCTTCCAATTTCACCACGGTTGGGTTCGGGAAGAAGTCCTCAAACTGTGTGATGTTCGTGATCTCCGCCCCACGCCAGCCATAGATGGATTGATCATCATCCCCCACCACACAGACGTTGTAGGGCGCTGGTGTCAGCGCCTTCAGCAGACGCATCTGCAGCGAGTTCGTGTCCTGGAACTCATCCACCATGATGAAGCGGTGCCGATCATGCAGGATCTTCCGCACGCTCTCCGTCTCTTCCAGAAGCTTCACGCCCAGACAGAGCAGATCGTCAAAGTCCATCGCGTTCAGTGCCCGCATCTCATCCGCATACTTGATGGCCACCGCCGGCAGCAGTTCCTTTTGTGGATCGCCCAGATCCTCATCATTGTTCTTGGCCTTGCTGATGCGACTCAGCGCCGCCTGCGGGTCCATGTTCTCTTCCTTGATCAGCAGGCCCTTCAGCACCCGCTTCATCAGGCTGATCTGATCATTCTGGGAGTAAATGACGAAGTTTTTCTTATACCCCACATGCTCGGCAAACTCCCGCAGCATCTTCGCACAAAACGCGTGAAAGGTCCCCAGCACCACCTTTTTCCCCTTCCCGCCGCGCACCATGTCCTGCACACGCTCGCGCATTTCGGAGGCCGCCTTGTTCGTGAAAGTCACGGAGAGGATGTTCTCCGGCTTGATGCCTTCATTGATCATGTGAGCGATCCGTGCCGTCACCACACGCGTCTTGCCCGTGCCTGCGCCAGCCAGGATCAAAAGCGGCCCATGGATATGCGTCGCCGCCTGCCGCTGTTGGGGATTGAGAGTGCCAGTGAATCCGCTCATGAGAGATAATTGCCCTGCTGGATTTGGCCGGGCCAGCGCCGGATGCAAGGACAGGATTCAGGTTTTGCGGGCTGCGGGGGGAGCGAAGGCATCCGCGTCATGCGTCAATCCAAGTCCATCGCTGAATATAGCCCCAAACCAAAACCAAGGTGCAAATCTAAGTTATCTTTCTACAAAAAACAACAGACACAAACTTGCCTTGAGGACAAGGCTGTAAAGATGATCGATTGGCTTCAATTGCACGACTCGAAGTCAATGCTCACCCAGGCCAATCGAAGCGCATTAAGGCGGTGGAAGACACTGGCTTCCCACTCCGAGTCGAAATGACCCGCCTGAATATACCGTTAAGCCTGTGACGTGGTGTCGCTCCCGATAGCCGTTGCCAGACTCCACGTGAGGCGACTAACCACATCGATCAGGTCGCGTAAGTGCCCTTTACGCGTTAGCCATTTTACCTCACGCCACATATTCCCTGAATAGACCGCCGAACATAGCCCCGATGCGCCAGTAGTTGCCATCCAGGGCGAAGCGGCCTCCGGTGTAGAGGACGATGGCGTAAGGGGTGCCTCGATAGTAGAAAAAGAGGCCTTCGTGCTGCCACTCGCCATAGTTACCCGTTTTCCCACCGAGGTAGGTGATCTCAGCCGGGAGATACCAGTGGCCGATGCCGTATTGGTTACGCCTCATGGCCTCCAGCATGAGTTCGCAGCCGTGATTGAGACGATAGTTCACACATCGCTCGAAGAACTCCGCATAGTAGCGGGCGGATTGGGCATTTTGCCGCAAAGGGACATCCGGCAGATGATACTTAGCCTCAAAGGCCTGCTCGTCAGCGGCGGTGAGCCGAGCGAGGATGGCCTGCCAGGAAGCATTGATGCTACGATCACAGACATTGACGATGTGCTGGTATTCCTCGGTGCTGAGTCGACCCTGTCGAGCTTCGAGCAGAGTGGCGGAGAGCGCTGGCTTGGGCATCGAGCAGCCATTCATCAAAAGATCGGCCTGATGCTCGGCCAGATACAGACCTGTGGCGAGATTCTTCACCGCATAACCAATTCTTCGATCTCGCTTTGAAGTTGCGTAACCTTGAGCCAACCGAGATGTCCACTCCCGCCCATGGGCCGGTTTAGGCCCGAAACGGAACATGGCCCCTGAGACGAGGAAGGTCTGCTGATACTCCCGCAAAGCGGCGGCCTTGCGCGCGGCACCACCGATCATGAGCGGTGTATTGCCTGCGCCCGCAGGAGCAAAGACAAGACCACTACGCCTCACCTCACGCAAAGGAGGCAAGATGCACCCAGACAGCAAGGACAGCGGCAGGCCTAACATTCCTTGCATCCAACGACGTCGGTTCATGGCAGGCATGCCTTATCAGTGCGGTAACCACCCGCTTCGGCAAGTGCTCGGCCATGAGTTTGTTTTTAGCCTTTGCCCGTCTTTAGAGTCGTTTTAGCTAACCTACGCACTTCAACGCAGGGCCGCAGCTTTACAAGCCGACTCCATTCAATTTCGGCTGGAGCCGACGAATGAGAAACTCCTCCAGCGCAGGTGCCTCGAAGGGTAATTCCGCAGGCATGGCGACATTGATGATGTAACGTGCGGGCCGCAGCCAATCCAGTCGAGGATGGCACACCTCACCACCGCCGAAGTATTCATACAGCCGCTGGCCGAGTCGGCGATTCATGGATGCCTTGCCGATATAAAGAAGATTCAAAGCCTCATCGTAAACCAGATAAACGCCCGCCCGATCTCCATAGGGCCAAGGATCATCCCAGGTGAGCTGACGAGGAAACAAGGCTGACTCTGGGCGTGAAGGATAAAGATCCAGAGGCGCACCGGCCTGGATCGGAGGTAAATCCGGCCGTCGAAAGCTGTGCACGTATTCCGTCACGGCCTCGCCACCTCGAAAGGGGTGAAAACAAAAGGAGACTTCATTCATCGAACCACAGGCAGACATACGGAGTTATACGCCGCCTACCTCAATTTCCCTCAGTGGGTATGCAATCCCTTTTCCATCTGTGCCTATCGTATTTCGATGCAACTGAACCCTGTGGCTGGAAACGCACCCTCGGGGCCTTCTCGCCCGCTCTCATCTTCCGCCCCAACTGCTTTTCGCTAACATTCATCCGCTTTGAATCGTATGAGCAGCATGAGGATTCGTTTGGTCGGTTTCTGCATCTTAGCCCTCCCCCTGTTCACTCGTGGGGTGGAAACCGAGATCGTGTTTCGCGAGGCCCCACATCGTTACCTGGAGCATCAGCCGGATGATCGTTTTGCCCGCTTGAGAAAAGGCATCGAGTCCGGTGGCATCAAGCTCGACACCACCGATGACAAAGCCTTTCTGTCCAGCGTCTTAAAAGCCCTTGATGTCCCCATCAGCTCCCAGCTTCTGGTTTTTTCTGCCAGCTCTCTACAGAGCGAGATCATCAACCCGAGAAATCCACGAGCCCTGTATTTCAATGAGGATGTCTATGTGGGTTATGTGCCTGGGGGCAAGGTAGAGATCATTGCCATGGACCCGGAGATGGGAGCCATGTTTTACATCTTTGATCGCCTCAGGCCCCAAGGCCCGGTGCCGCCCATCACTCGCTCCGACAAATGCTTCAACTGCCATGCGGGCAATGCAACCAAGCGCGTCCCCGGTTTGATTGCCGAGTCTCTGCTCCCGATGCTGAGCGGTGCCAGCGCGGAGACTTACCGGAGAGATGAGCAAGGACATCAGATCCCTCTTGAAAAGAGGTTCGGCGGCTGGCATCTCACCGGGCAGCATCATTTGAAAGAAAACCTGGCCAATACGATGGCGCGTAGGAGCGCCTCGCGGGGATTTGAGAAAATCAAAATTGAGCCAGGGCAAATGTCGGATTTGTCCCTGCATCTGAGACCGACCAGTGACATCCTGCCACATCTCGTGCATGAGCATCAGATCGGCTTTGAAAACCGAGTCTTTCATGCGGCCTATGTGATGCGGCAACTGCTGGCTGATGGACGCGGAAACCTGGCCCTCTCTGCCAAACCCCAAGTGGAAGAACTGGCGGACGAACTGGCCCAATACATTCTCTTTGTCGATGAAGCCAAACTTCCAGCGGAAGGCATCGAAGGCGATCCCGATTTCATCCGTGAGTTTCAGCGTAACAAAAAGCCCGTCACGAATGGAGCCTCGCTCAAGGACTTCGACCTCAAAACGCGCCTCTTCAAATACCGGGCGAGCTACATGCTCTACACCGACTCGTGGCAGAAGCTCACGCCAGCTCTCAAAGAGCGGGTTTATTTCAAAATGGCTGAAGGGCTACGGGATCAAAATGCCAACCCCGTTTATACCCACATCCCTGCTGAGGAGAAACGCGCGATTCGCACGATAATCAAAGAAACGGTCCCGGATTTGCCATCTTGGTGGCGATAACAATTCTGTACACAAATCCGACTCCATTTCGTATTGAAACTCAATCGCGTCTTTTCGGGAATAAATTCTCTGAATCGACGTCTGAACACTGTCCGCACGAGGGCCTAGCCTAGGGCTTCGTGTGAAACACCAACCGATAAACCAAACTACCACGAACATCCTATGAAGAAACTGCTCGCTCTTGCCCTCTCCCTCGTTGCAGCCTCCGCCATGGCTGCTGAGTATCCAGATATCAGCATCGCTGACCTCAAGACCGCCATCGCTGAGAAGAAAGTCACGGTCATCGATGTCAATGGTTCTGACTCCTATGCAGCTGGTCACGTGCCAGGCGCCATCGATTTCGAAGCCAAAGGTGACGATCTCTCCAAGGTGCTCCCAGCAGACAAAGGGGCACTGGTCGTGGCTTATTGCGGCGGCCCAAAATGCAACGCCTACAAGCAGGCTGCCAAGAAAGCTGAGGCTCTCGGCTACACCAACGTCAAGCATCTCTCCGCCGGCATCTCTGGCTGGAAAGAAGCTAAAGAAGACCTCGAGAAGTAATTTCTCTGAATGAATTTATGCGCCGGGATGATGGACAACTCCACCTCCCGGCGTTTTCATTCTCCGATCTTCTTTCCGCTCATTCGCTATGAAAAAACTCGTTCTCGCTCTTTCGCTTCTCGTCACCGCAGCGCTCCAAGCCGCTGATGAAAAAACCGTGACCTATGAAGGTCAGATCACCGGAGTGGTCTGTGCCTCATGTAAGGCCCACATCACTGCAGCCCTCTCGCAGAAGCTGACAGACGTGGTCAGCGTGGATGTCAAGCCGGGTAAAGATGCCGATACCCAGAAGCTCATCGTGGTGGCCCACAATGACACGATCACCAAAGAAAGTGCTACGGAAGCTCTTGGCACCTATGCCAAGAACTACCAGATCTTGAGCCTCGACAAAAAGGCTGAGTAGATCAGGCTAAACATGAACAAGCAGTGCCGCCCGAGGGCTGCACCGCTTGTCGTTTTTAAAGGCTCGATTAGGACAACTTCGAAAGCACTTTTTCCACCGTCGCTTCAACGGTGAGGCCATGCTTCTGGCGAAGAATCGCCGGTGTGCCGTGCTCGACAAACTCATCTGGCCAGCCAACACGCACCACAGGGGTCGTGATACCAGCACTCGAAAGAAGCTCCATCACCGCACAGCCGAAGCCGTTCATCAGCACGTGGTCCTCCAGGGTGCAGACAACCTTGACCTTGCGGGCATAAGTTTCGATCACCTGATGATCCAGCGGTTTGATCCAGCGTGGATTGATGAGCGCCACGGAAAGCCCCTTCGCCTCCAGCTCCACCTTGGCTTTTTCAGCGATGGCGAACATATCGCCCAAAGCAATCAAAGCGATATCTGCGCCATCCGCCACCACCTCGGCTTTTCCGATCTCGAGGAGCTGCGGCTTCGCCTTCGGAGTAACACCCGGGCCATTGCCACGAGGATAACGAATGGCGATCGGCCCTTTATCGTAATTAGCCATCGTCCAGAGCATATCCACAAACTCGTCTTCATCCTTCGGCTGCATGTGAACTAGCCCAGGAATGCCCCGGAGATAAGAGATATCGAACAGGCCGTGGTGAGTCGGGCCGTCATCACCGCTCAAACCACCGCGGTCCATGCACAGGCGCACGGGCAGATGTTGGATCGCCATGTCATGAATGATCATGTCGATGGCACGCTGCATGAAGGTCGAATAGATGGTTAGGAAAGGACGCAGCCCCTGAGTCGCCATACCGCAGGCAAAGAGGGCAGCGTGCTCCTCGGCGATCCCGACATCAAAGTAACGCTCAGGGATTTCTTTTTTGAACGCCATCAAGCCCGTGCCACCCGGCATGGCTGCCGTAATGGCGACGATCTTTGGATCTTCTTTGGCAAAGTCGGTCACCGTCCGGGCATAAATCTGCGAATAGGTCGGCTTATCGGTCGCCTGAACCTCGCCTGTCTCGATGTTGTATTTGCCCAGTCCATGGAATTTACCTGGATCTTCGAGGGCTGGTTTATAACCGCGGCCCTTCTCGGTCAGGATGTGCAGGATGACCGGCTCGTTTTGATTCTTCAGAAACTCGAAGGTCTGGATCAGCAGAGGGATATCATGGCCATCGATCGGGCCGTAATAACGGATGCCGAACTCCTCAAACAAAACACTGCGGTTGTGAGCGCCTTCGCTCTGAGGAAGCAGGAGTCCTTTAGCCGAATTTTCCACCCGCTCGGCCAGCTTACGAGCTCCGCCGCCGAGGACGAACTCCACAAACTTGGCCGCCTTGTCGTGCAGGTTGGTGAAACCCGGGTGGGTGGCGATGGTATTGAAATATTTGGCAATCGCCCCGACGTTCCGATCAATGCTCCACTCATTGTCGTTGAGCACCGTAATCAGGCGCTTCGTGTGTGAAGAGATGTTATTCAGCGCTTCAAACACGGGGCCGCAGGTAAAAGCCGCATCTCCTGAGACGCACACGACGTGCTCATCGCCACCTTTCAGATCGCGAGCCGAGGCCATCCCCAGAGCAGCGCCCAGGGCGGTGCCAGCATGCCCTGCTCCGTAGCAATCGTGCTCGCTTTCACTGCGCAGTAAAAAGCCATTCAGCCCCTCATACTGGCGGATGGTGTGGATCTTATCCCAGCGCCCAGTCAGCATTTTATGGACATATCCCTGGTGGGCGACGTCAAAGACGAACTTGTCCTTCGGGGTATCAAACACCCGATGCATGGCGATGGTTAACTCCACCACGCCCAGGTTAGGCCCGAGATGCCCCCCGGTCTGGCTAAGGGTCTCGATCAGGGTGGAGCGGATCTTTTCAGCCAAGGCTGGGAGCTTTTCCAGCGGCAGGGCTTTGAGATCAGCAGGGCAAGTGATGTCTGGCAGGGTGGTGTCCACGTGATATGTCAAAAAAGTCGGATGTCGTCAGGATCTTCTTCAGACTCAACAGGTTTTTTCCTGCGAGCCGGAGAAGCTGGCCGTGATTTTTCCTCGGGGAGGGAGGCTTCAACCAAGGCGGGATCGAAGGCCGCTGTGGTGGCTTTGCCTTCGGCATCAGCCGTAATGATCTCGACCCGCCGACGGGCGTTTTCAATGCGCTGACGGCAAACTTTCAGAAGGCGCATGCCTTCTTCATAGCTGGCCACCATTTCATCCAGCGGTAAACGATCCCCTTCCATCTGCGCAACGATCTCCTCCAGGCGTTCCATAGCCTGTTCAAAAGAGATGTCGGAAGGTTGGGATGCGCTCATGCAAAAAAGGATGCTCGAAGGGGGGCGCATTATCAGGACAGACACCGCCCCCGCAAGCACGAAAACCAGCGTTATTCACAAGACCAAACCTGTCTTGATTCATTTCGCGCCCCTTTCTATGCTATCGCCAGCCATGAGACACCTGTTTTTAACCCTACCGCTTTTTCTGATCGCCAGCCTTTCGCCAGTTCATGCCAACCCCGAAATCCCCGTGGCTGTGGCCCAGAGTTTCGGTTCGGCCATTGCCAATAATCTCCTGCTGCTCAAAGGCACCGGGACCACTGGCGAACCCACCGAATGGACCGCCTACTCCCGCGATGCCTTCCGGCCTGAAGAAGTCCTGCGTATCTCAGTGAAACTCGAAGCGGGTCAATGGCAAGCCCAAGCCGCAGGGGCGGGCTCTCGTGTCCTCGACCGTGTGCCTGGTAAACTTCTGGACTTCTCGAAGGTGCGGTATCGCAGCGCCGATGCCCGCATCATCGCTGCCAAATCCGCTGCTCTAGCCCAAGCCACCTTTGCCAGCATCGACTACCAACTGGCCAGCAATTCCGAGACCGGCCTCCCTGAATGGGGCCTCGCCTTGAAGGATAACACGGGTTACGAAGTCGGATTCATCGTGATCTCGGCTGAAACAGGGGCGGTAAGCTTCCAAGATTGGACACCTAAAGTCCCATCCTCGACAGTCACTGCCGAAGGCGAAGAAGGCGAACGCGCGGCCAAAGCGGTCAAACGAGCCGCTCGCAAAGCCTGGGATTGGACGGATAACGCCCGCAAAGAAACCCGCGGCTTTTTTCGCGAGCTCTTCCGCTGACCCCTCACTTCACAAACACCACTGACTGTTTGAGTGGTCAAGTAAGGCATCAGACTACATTTTCAGTGATTTATTTGCATCTATTAGAGGTCAAACCTGTTTTTACACCTTGACGCCTATGGTGAAGGTTAGCATTACTGCGCTGCTCCCTCTGCACGCAGTGGGATGCACGCATCAGTCTCCTCCCGAACACCACACGCTGCTATGATTCACGGAGTTATCTCTTCCTCCAAATACGCACTGCGACCGCTTTTGGTCGCCCTGTTTATGTCCGCTGCCACAGTCGGTAGCCAAGCCCAAGTGGCTCTGGACTCCCCGGCCGCCGTCGGACGTAAAATCGTCCGTGAAGTCGACGTCGTTTATAAAGGTGCCGCCACCATGGATCCTGATCGTATTCGCGCTCAGATGTCCACTCGCGTGGGTGAACCTTACACGGATGAAGCCGTCGAGCGTGACCTTCGCACTCTTTACGCGACAGGCGCGGTGGAAAACGTGGACATTCAGGCTGTCAACGTCTCAGGAGGCGTGAAAGTGGTGGTCACCATCGCTGGACGTGGCGGCATCGGTGAAATCGGATTTTTGGGCAACGCAGCCTTCGACAATGACAAACTGCGCAAGGAAATCGAAGTCAAGGTGGGTGACCCAGTGGATGATGCCAAGCTGACCGCCGCTCAGCAGAAGATTCTGGAACTCTACAATAAGAAGGGTTTCTCCGATGTGCTCGTGACCTATGACGTCACCCCATCCACCAAAGAAGGCTTTTCCACCGTCCTCTTCAAAATCGAAGAAGGTGGCCGTGGTCTGATCGGTGACATCCGCTTCGAAGGCAATACCGCCATCAGCGACCGCAAACTTCGCGCCAAGCTGACCTCCAAGGAGAAGACCTTTTGGCGTCTCTGGGGCAAGGCTGGCAAACTCGATAACCAAGCTGTGCTCGAAGACGTGCGTAAAGTCGAACAGGCCTATCAGGACGAAGGTTATGTGTATGTGAAGGTCGGCTACCGCCGCGAAGTGGTGAGCGACGACAAAGTGGCTCTGGTGTTCGAGATCACCGAAGGCGAGAAATACGACGTCGCTTCCGTATCGATTGAGGGCATCACCATCTTCTCTCAGGAAGATCTGACCCCCGCCATCCTGACGGAAGCAGGCTATCCTTACTCGGGCTCCGATGTCCGTGGTGACGAAAAAATGATCCAGGATTACTACGGTTCCCGTGGTTATGCTGATGCTCGTGTGGAAACACGCCTTTCCGACGCAGGCCCAGGCAAACTGAATGTGGTTTACAGCGTTTACGAAGGCACCAAGTCCTACATCCGCAAGGTCAACATCAGCGGTAACATGAAGACTAAAGACGAAGTCATCCGCCGCGAGCTTCCGATGGCTCCTGGTGATGAACTGAACACCGTCCAGCTCGAAACCGCTCAGACACGTCTGGAAAACCTGAACTACTTCGAAGGCAAAGGTGACGCCAATCCTCTGACCGTTCGCCCGGTGTCCACCGAGGTGGATGGATTCAAAGACATCGAAGTCAACGTGACTGAAAAGCCAACCGGCTCCATCAACTTTGGCGCAGGCTTCAGCTCCATCGACAGCATCGTGGGCTTCATCGATGTGACCCAGACCAACTTCGACATCAGCGACTGGGGTGACTTCCGTGGTGCAGGCCAGCGCTTCAACATGAACATCCGCTACGGTCCACGTCGCCAAGACTTCAACCTGACCTTTACCGAGCCATGGTTCCTGGGTCAGAAGCTGGCCTTCACGACCGAACTGTTCTATCGCAACATGTTCTATCTCTCTCAGGCAGATCGCTATGAGCAGACCAACGCCGGGATCTCTCTGGGCCTGCGCAAGCCTTTCGGTGAGCACGCTTACTTCGAAACCACCTACACCCTCCAGCACATCAACCTGGACGTGAACAATGACGAGGACCCAAGCCAAATCATCCGCAACGAAGAAGGTGATTACCTTCAGAGCAAAGTGGACTTCGCCTTCGTGCACGACACTCGTGACAGCGTCTTCATCACTCGCAAGGGTCACAAATTCGAAGCCGGTCTGATGGCTTCCGGTCTGGGCGGTGACGTGGAAGTCTGGGGTGCCAACCTGGGCGGCCAGCAGTTCTTCTCCCTTCCTGGTGACACCATCCTGAGCTTCGAAGGTATGGCTCGCTGGGTCGATGGCTGGGGTAGCTCCGGCACTGGTAACGGCGATGTGCCGATCTTCGAGCGTTTGTTCCTGGGTGGTGCCAATAACCTTCGTGGTTATGACTATCGCGAGGCAGGCCCGAAAGACAGCACGGGTGAGCCAATCGGCGGTAACGTCTCTATCTACGGCAGCATCGAATACTCCTTCCCAATCCTCGAAAAAGTGCGCGGTGCCGTGTTCTATGATGTGGGTTACATCTCCACTGACATCACGGCGGCTAACACCACCACTGCTGGTGTTCGTGCCGGTGGCCCGATCGTGGGTGACGGTGAAGTCTATTCAAACATCGGTATCGGTCTCCGCATGTTCCTGCCCATCGGTCCGATCCGCCTCGACCTCGGTCTGCCTCTCGTGAAAGATGACTTCACAGGTGACAGCCCACGCTTCCAGTTCAACATGGGCTACAAATTCTAAGGTGACTGCCTTGTTCATTGAACAAACCCCTTCTCTGTTCTCTCTTACTTCCTCTATGATTCGTCTTCTGACTTTAGCCCTTCTCACCAGCAGTCTGACGCTCGCCAGCGCCGCCGATTTGAAATTCGGCGTGGTGGATATGTCCAAAGCCTTCTCTGAATTCCACAAGACCAAAAAGGCCGCCGAGGAATTCAAAGCCAACGTGGATAAGG
This sequence comes from Prosthecobacter debontii, assembly GCF_900167535.1. Lineage (NCBI taxonomy): Bacteria > Pseudomonadati > Verrucomicrobiota > Verrucomicrobiia > Verrucomicrobiales > Verrucomicrobiaceae > Prosthecobacter > Prosthecobacter debontii. The sequence goes on along the minus strand of NZ_FUYE01000016.1, from coordinate 14,559 downwards.
CTCAGACCGAAATGAACGACCGTTGGGCGGTTTATAAGACTCTGAACACGGATGCACAGAAGCTGCGCAAAGAAGCCAGCGATCCCATCATGACTCCTGATGCTCGCGCCAAAAAGGCCGCTGAGTTTGACGAGAAAGTGAAGGAAATCCGCACTCTCGAGCAGGAAATCGGTGAGCAGCAGAACCGCCGCACCAACCAGCTCAAGACCGAAGACATGAAGATCCGTCGTGGTATCTACGACGAAATCCTTGTCGTCGTCCGTGATAAGGCCAAAACCGACGGTTATGACTTCATCTTCGATAAATCTGGCATGAGCCTTTCCACCGTTCCTGTGTTGATCTATTACAAAGACGCGGTGGACATCACTGACCTGATCATCGTCGAGCTAAACAAGGACGCTGGTGCTGCTGCCCCAGCCGCCGCTGAAGGTGCTGCTAAAGCTGAAGAGCCTAAGAAGCCCTAATTCGATCTTCTGAAACGAGGGCACGCCGAATCCATTCCGGCGTGCCTTTTTTTATGCCTTTCAAACAATGAGCACCTCGATTACTCACCAGCGTCTGGCGGAATTGGTTGGCGGCCAGCTTTCCCAAGGCGATCCGGAAGGACTCGTCACTGGATTAAATTCCATTTCAGAGGCTGGACCGGGAGATGTGACGTTCCTTGGCAATGATCGTTATCTTGGGGCCTTGCGAGATACCAGGGCCACCGCCGTTTTGGTAGCCCCAGACTTTGCCGAATCTCTGGAAAACATCGCTCTTATTCGTGTGGATAACCCGACCCTGGCTTTCTCCAGTGTCATCCGTCACTTTGGCCCTCCGAAGCGTGAATTTCACCCCGGCGTTCATCCTACAGCCGTGGTTTCTAACTCCGCACGGTTCGACCCTGAGCGTGTTTCCATCGGACCTTGTGCTGTCATTGAGGACGATGTCGTGATTGGAGACGGCACCATCATCCATGCGGGCGTCTTCATTGGCCATGGCTCCCGCCTTGGCTCCGATTGTATCCTCCACGCCAACTGCACCGTTAAGGATCGCACACAAATGGGAGACCGAGTCGTCATCCACAGTGGTTCAGCCATCGGCACCGATGGATTCGGTTATGAGTTTATCAAAGGCCATCACCAAAAGATCGAGCAAGTGGGTATCGTGCAGATTGACGACGATGTCGAAATCGGCTCCTGCACCACCATCGACCGCGCCCGCTTTGGCCGAACCTGGATTGGTAAAGGCACCAAAATCGATAACCTCGTCCAGATTGCTCACAACGTGGTGATCGGTCAGCATAGCGTCATCGTCTCCCAAGTCGGCATCTCTGGAAGCACCAAGATCGGGAACTACGTCACCATCGCGGGGCAAGTCGGCATCGCTGGCCATCTCGAGATTGGCAATCAGGTCACTCTGCTGGCCAAGACTGGCGTGACCAAGAGCATCTTGGAACCCGGTGCTTACACGGGCTTCCCAGCCCGACCTCTCATGGAAGGGCGGCGTATGCTCTCAGCACCGGCTAAAATTCCCGAGATGCTGGAACGCATCAAAACCCTTGAGAAGAAGCTGGCGGAACTGGAGAAGAAGGAACAGGCGCCGGTGTAGGACTGATGTCCGTGTTGGTGGCCATCGGAAGTGCAGGCCGTGGATCCATGGCCTGCGCGGCCTTCCCAAACCGAAGCACATAGCCCAGGAGCAACTTCATACGCCCCGTTTGCGTGAATCGGCCTGTCAGGCGCCATTCGTCGGAGAGATCGTAAGTGGCTTGGACGCTGTCGCTGCTTCGATCTGCCCCTGAAGGATTGAAGGTCATATTCAGCCGAGGCGGCTCATCCCTCACCACCTTCTTTTTATTGAAGGTCTTCCGGTAAAACTCACTGAGAAAGAGAAAGGCGGCACGTGTGGCCGCTTCTGAGGCCAATTCACTGGCAGATCCATTGAGAGTGGTGCCGGTGGCAAGCAGAGTCACGATATCCGATTCACTCATCGGTGGTGTGCTGGTAAAACGTGTCTTAGGGTTTGTGGACGCTCCGTAAACATAAAGCGTGATCTGATTGCTGCCGATTCGTGATTCACCACGAATATCGAGATCAGGATCGAAGGGATGCTCGGGCCTCAGCGTGACGACACCTTTGGTGATCTTCACCATGCTGAACGGTAATTTCAGCAGCAGCCGATCAATGTTCGCTCCCCCTGTCAGTTGTGGGGCTGCACCACTGCCACTCAATAAAGCATCCGCAGAAACCGCTCCATTGGCCAAGTTGCCCGAGATCAAAACAGGGTCGCGAGTTTTCACATTCACGTTAAAAGTCCAATCGTTAAGCAGCGGTGGCAAGGTCAGCTTGGCCTCACTGCGGCTGGTGTCTGGAGGAACAGGCGGAACATCGGCAGGCAGTTTTAAGACGGGTAGCAAATCGATCTCCTTGAATACCCGGCCACGCACCACCTCCACCAAGCCATTCACGGAAGCCTGTTTCAAGGTGCCTCGCGCACTGATATCGGCATTGGCTCGGACCGACGTGGTCGGATCTCGGAATACCAGGGCTTCACGAGCTTGGACCCGGAAATCCAGACCTGGATTCTGGAGGTCTGCCGCATCCACCACCCCATTCAGATTCACCTTCCCTCCAGCCAACAAGACCGAAACATCCTGAACAAGGATGCGCCGATCATCGGCTCGGATTTTGACCCGCAGATCGCGCACGGAGGGCAGGTCAGGTTGATTCCAAGCGATTTCTTTGACGTCGATATCTACGTCCCCTCGGATCACCGGCTTAGCCAGTGTGCCCTCGATCTGCATGTCCACCTTCGCCCGACCCGGGAAGGATCGAATCATGTCAGGCGCATACTCTTGCACAAAGTCCAACTCACTTTCAGGAAGCTTCACACTGAACTTCAGCGGCGTCTCTTGAAGGCGATTCGGTGACTCCAGCAACGCCACCAAATCCAAAGGCAGATCGCCTTCCAGCGTGAGCGGCTTCAGTGGAGGCTGAGATACCGTCGTCTGAGTCTTCACACGTTTATTCTCCAAAACCGTCTCCGAGTGCAAAGTCGCGGATTGGAAGGACTTCGGCGCATTTGGCACCTTCACCTCTTTGAGATCCACCACCACATGACCTTGTGCCGTATCCAGCCGTCCAGTAACTTGAATATCCGCATTCAAGACCCCGGCTGGGATGTCTTGGATACCCGCGTCTGCCAGGATCCGGTCCACCTGCAAGTCTTTAGCCCGAATGGAGATTTTCATCGGCTTCGCTTCAGGACCGCTCACTTCTTTTTGAGTAATATCGAAGGGCGCGAACACCGTGCCATCCATCAGCACCGTTTGATTTTGCCACACTTTCAGTTCGGCGAGTTCCGCTTCCTTATCGGTCACCTTACCTTTCGCCAGCAGTCTCCAAGGACCTAATTTTGCCTCTAGCTGCTGCAAGTCCGCCGTGGTTCCAGAGAAGCCGGTATCGAGAGTCACATCCATAGCTTGAGGCATAGCCTCGGTGCGCACTTGGGTCGCAGACATCGTCACCTTACCCTGCCCTTGCCAGGGGTTCAATTGCCCCGTCATCTCCACTAGCCCCTGGATGGCTCCACTTTGGATGCGAGGTGCTTCAAAAGTTCGCATCCACGAATTGAGCGCAGTCAGTTCCGTCATCCCGACCGTTCCCTGCGTTTGGAAAACGAAAGGCGGCTTCAACTCTATCTTGGTTGTTAGGCCAATCCGATTCTTCTCATCCAAAAAAACGTTCACGGTGTCGAGTAAAAGGTCCCCATTTTTCACGGCTCCATGCACCACCAATTTCTTCAGCTCTCCCTCGCCATACGAGGCTTGATTGATCTGCAGACGCAAATCTGCCAGACCGTTATCGTAGGTTCCCGCCGTGACTTCTTGGATCTTAGCTGAGGCCTGTCCTTGGAATTCCAGCGTGCCTTTGATGGGCTTCGGAGGAAGGGCCAACCCTGTAGTCTCAAAAAGCTTCTGAGGGTCCGTCACCCGCAACTGCCATGAGGACTCCACAGGCATGGAGTCATCCATCGTCATGCTGGCCTTGAACATCAGCGAGTTGCCCTGCCCGAGCTCCAACCCAGGAATCTCAACGCCCGCGCGTTGTCCATCCATCGAGATGAGCGTTCTCAGTGCAGGTAGCTTATAGTTTTCAAAAGCTAGGCTTTCCCCATTCACTTCACCCTCTGCCTTAGTGGGCGTCGCCCCCTTCCCTTGAGCGGTTACCGAGAGACGCAGCAGCCCTTGAACGGGGGGGGGCTGTTCTAGAAAATCGGTGACCTGAGGAAGAGTGGCTTCCACCTTCGCCGTCCAAGGAGCGGCTGCGATGTCTTGGATGTCGCTCGGCAAAGTCGCCTCGGCGGTTAGCTTGACTTGGTTGTCAGTCCGATTGACCTGCACAGCATCGACAATGGCTTTGCCATCCTTCACTTGAGCTTGCAGACTCACGCGATCGACTTGCGCTCCAGCCACCCGAATTTTGGCCACATCGGCGGAAACTCCGACGATCATTTGGATCGGTTTCGTCGGGTCACCCTCAGCGGTCAACTCAATGCGTCCACCGTCAAAATCCACCTCCTTCGGCAAGCCGAGGGTTTTCAACTCTTGCGCCCGCAGTTGATTGCCAGAGACTTTGGCTTGCACTTGCATGGGTGACTTGAAAATCCCCTGCGCAGCAACATTCGCATTGAGAGCCGCCTCTCCAAGCCGAGCGACGAGGGTCACGAGAACCTTTTCATCCAACTCCCAGAGCTGCCGCAAATCCACAGCCAATCGCTCCAGAATCACCCCTTGAGGCAGAGCTAACTGCCGAATCTCTAGTTGCCGCCCGCCCCAGGTAACATCGGCTTTGAGGTTGGCCAACTCGGGTCCACCTGGCTCCCGGCGAAACTCAGCACACTCCAACTTGCCGGGCATGCCGTCACCCATCTGCAAAGTCAGACCACGAATGATCAATCGGCTACCATCCGCCAGAGTGACATCGGCATTCACATTTTGAATGTCGATGGCCTTAGGCCAGATCAGCAGGGGAGGTCCCGGCTCGGATTTCACTTCTTCAACAGACAACGCGGGTTCAGTGGAAGTCGGCAGCTTTCGAAGATCCGCCACAGCATCCACATCGTGCAGAGTCACCCGCTGGATGGCATGCTCCAACTGACCTTTGGAAAGCAGCCGCCAATCATAATCGGCACTTAACTCGCCAATCGTAGCCTTGGGCAGCCAATGCCCTTCGCCACCGCCAGCCTCCACCTGGCTTAACTTGAAGTCGTTCCATAACGAGCCCTCGACCTGCCAACTCAGGGGAAGCCCCACTTTATTGGCGAATTCAGGCCCCGCCCACCGGATGACGCCACGGATGATGGGCCGATGAAAGGCCACCAGGAGAACGATCAGAATGAGAAACAGATACAAGCCCCGCTTGATCCACTTCCAAAATCTACGCCGAGGACGCGAAGAGGAAGCAACAGGCCCAGACGATGACTGTGACGGGGAAGAAGACGAAGACAGAGGCTGCTGCGACACGCTTTTATTCGTCGCTCCAAAAGACACTGGCCGCAATCAAAGGCTTAGCGTGTGTTTTAGAATTCGGGAGAAGCACCGCCGGCCCATTGTGACATCGCTCCGAGGCTTCACCGCAGCCCTTCAGTGCCTCACTCACGGCCTTCCGTTCTGACTAAATGAACCTTCCCCGATTTAAAACACCCCTAAGAAACAAAGCTTCCAAGTGACATCCCCCATAAAACTCTGACGATTGGCTCAGACCAAAGCACAACTTTTGAATCTAAGGTTGTCAAATCCAAGGCATGTCGTTTCATTTAAGGGACCCTTCCCTTATGCCTGAATCCGCCCCCGCTGACACTCTCCAACCTGTGGAGCTCGCTGATGGTGTGGAGATTCATTTGAGGGTGGCCGGCCCGGCAGCTCGCAGTGTCGCGTGGCTGGTGGACTGCGTCATCTTTTGCCTCATCTTAGGCGCTCTAGGCCTTGCCCTGGTTTTCCTGTCCGCTGGGATGGGGGGTATGACCAGCCAGGGCATTTTTCTCCTCTGCACGTTTCTGCTTTCGTGGTTTTACAATGTGTTCTTTGAAATGGGCAAACGGGCAGCGACTCCGGGCCAAAAAATGATGGGCTTGAAAGTCGCCAGTGTGTCAGGTGCTCCTGTTCGGCTGCCTCAATCACTCATTCGTAACCTGCTCCGCGTGATTGATTTCATGCCCGGATTTTATCTCTTCGGTCTTGTTTGCAGCCTTTTCAATCAGCGCTTCCAGCGCTTGGGTGACCTCGTCGCGGACACGGTGGTGGTCTATGCAGAGCCCGAGGCGGTCAAACCGCCCACTCATTCCGTCAACGTAGAGCCGATGGCACCTGCCGTTCCGCTCTCCCGCATCGAGCAAGCCGCGTTGCTGCAATTCCTCGACCGCGCTCCCCAATGGTCCGACTCACGTAAAACGGAGCTCACCGATATCCTGGAACCTCTCACGGGCAAAATGGGCCTCGCTGGCCTGAGCCAGACCTGTAGCCTGGGTGTATGGCTGCAAAAAGGCGGCCAAGATCAATCTGCCCCCACCTCGTCATGATGAGCCCAGCCCAATTTGAAAAAGAAAACTCTGCTCGCTGGGATCGCTTAGAAGCCTTGGTCAACGAAGTGGACTCTTCCCGAAAGAAGCCTGTGGAGAATGTCGAAGAACTTCCACAGTTGTTCCGACAAATCTGCCATGATCTCAGCGTGGCCCAGCATCGTATGTATGGCCCACGGCTGACCGGCCGCCTCAATGGCTTGGCCATTGCCGGATATCGTGTCCTGGAGAGGCGGATTGCCGGCGGCTGGGAGCGGCTTGCAGACACCATGCTGAGAGAGTTTCCCCGGGCGGTGCGTCGGGAGAGGGGTTTGTTCTGGTTTTGCTCCGTGATGTTCTGGGCACCCTTCTTGTTCATGGCCATCTGGACGCCGTTCGATCCTGAATGGGCCATGACCCTGTTAGGGCCGGATGGCATGATCCAGATGGACCAGATGTATGGCAAGGGCACTTCTCCCACGGATTACATGCGCGAGGAGTTTGGCTCGAATTTTGGCATGTTTGCCTTCTACATCTGGAACAACGTGGGCATTGATTTGCGCACCTTTGCCGGAGGTTTGCTCGGTGGCATTGGCTCCATGATCATCATGTTGTTCAATGGGGCTTACATCGGTGCGGCAGCCGGATATGTGCATCATGCCTGCAATCCCGAAACCTTTTACAGTTTCGTTGCAGGACACTCCGCTCCAGAACTCATGGGCGTGGTGATTTCGGGCATGGCGGGGATGCGACTAGGACTCTCATTGGTCAAGCCGGGCTCGTATGACCGCCGCACAGCCTTGGTTCTCGGTGGTCGGCAGGCCTTGGTATTGATCACTGGAGCTGCGCTGATGACCGCCTTCGCCGCAATCATTGAAGGCTTCTGGTCGGCCAATCCCTTTCCGCCGTTGGTCAAATACGGCTTCGGTGCCGTCATGTGGACGCTGACGCTCAGCTACCTCTTCCTTTGCGGAAAGGAGAGGGCTGCATGAAGCTTGAAAACCTCACCATTGCTCTCCGTCCCCGCCTACCATGGGAAGCTGTCGATCTCGGCTGCACCTTGGTGCGTCGCGATTACGGCCGTTTGCTCACGCTGTGGGCCATCACCATCGTCCCTATCTGGGCCATTCTAGCGGCCTTTCTATGGGAATATCCTCTGTGGTATGCTCTCGTGGTCTGGTGGTTGAAGCCGCTGTATGATCGTGTGCCGCTTTTCTTTCTCAGCCGTGCCGCCTTTGGTAGCAAACCCACGGTCAAAGAGACCTTACGAGAATGGCCGCGGCTTTGGTCACGCTTTTTGTTTTCCGCCCTGTTGCTGCGCCGGTTATCGATGATTCGCAGCTTTGCTCTGCCCGTCTGGATGTTGGAGGGGCAGAGAGGTAAGGCCGTGAGTAAACGCGTCACCGCCCTGGCCACCGACGGAGGCAGCAGTGGCGCCAGTTTGACCTGGGTTTTTGTGAAACTCGAAATCGCCGCGACCTTCGGCATCATGGCCTTGGTCAGCTCCATCGGCCCCTCCTCAGGCCTCCCTGATTGGGGTGAGTTGTTCCAGAATCCTGAAGGTTACAGCGCCCCACTCGCGCAACAATGGGCGGGCAACATCATCTACCTGCTGGCGATGACTTTGATCGAACCTTTTTACGTCGGGGCAGGCTTCGGACTCTATCTCAATTCACGCACCAAGATCGAAGGCTGGGATGTGGAGCTGATTTTCCGCCGACTCGCCGCCCGACTGCGTCCCGTAGTGGCAGCGCTCTTGGCCGTCGGCCTTTTCATTCCCGGTCTCACTCACAGTCAGGAGCCCTCCAAGGGACCTCAACCCAACGCCGAAGAACAGGCTCCCGGAGTAAAGGAGGCCCTGAAGGAAATCCTGGATCAACCTGAATTCAAAGAGCACAGCAGAACCCAAAAAGTCTGGGTGCCAGATGGCAAAGCAAAGGCCGACTCAAGTCTGCTCGAAGGGTTCGGCTATTTTTTGGCTTGGCTGTTTTACCTCATTGCGGGAGCGATCGTCGGCTTCGCGCTCTACTTGCTCGGTCGTTGGATCATCAACAACCAAAGCTTTTTCAGGCGTCCAAAAGCGGGTGCGCGTTCACCGACACCCGAGGGGCCTCGCATCGTCATGGGCCTCGACATTGCCCGTGAGAGTCTGCCTGAAGACATCGTCTCCGCAGCTCGCTCGGCGTGGGCTGCCTGTCATTTTCGTGAAGCTCTGAGCCTGCTGTATCGCGGTTCACTCTCCCGTTTGGTCGAACAAAGAAACCTCCCGATTCGGGATAGCGATACCGAAGATGATTGTGTGATCCAAGTCTCTCGACTGGGTGATGCGGGAATCTCCGATTTCTTTCGACAACTCACCCGGATCTGGGTGCGTGCAGCTTACGCAGGGCAAGAGGCGCAGGAACATGAATTCACCCAGCTCTGTCAGGCATGGCCGTTCAGCCACACTCCTGTCGGAGGCCAGCGCCAGCGCGTTTTCGCCAGCACAGCCTTGATGCTGTTTCTGCTGCCCAGTCTGACGGCGTGCAGCGGCAAGTGGGAGGACCTCACCATCCCCCTGGGTTACAAAGGAGAAGCTCGCCTCAATCCCTTTCTCGCAGCTCAACAGTTGCTGGCGAAATACGGTCACGACAGCGAACGGCTGCTCCATTTCAAAAACCTGCCCTACGCTGAGGAAGGGGTGCTGATTCTTTCCGGTGAATCAGGCATGCCTGAGGCGCGTGCCGATCAGCTTCTGCAATGGACCGAAGATGGAGGCCACTTGATTTACGCTTTGGCGGGCTGTGCTCCTTACAATGATTGGAGCCTGTTTAGCAGTCTCAGCACCTACGGCTACGCAGGCAATGAAGACCGTGCCGATCCGATCCTGGACAAGCTCGGCGTCAGTGTGGAAAACAACAGTCCCTTCAAGGACCTGGGAGACGCCCTGAAGCTCAAAAAGAAAAAAGACGAAGGCGAAAAAGAGAAGGAGAAGGAGAAGGAGAAGGAGAAGGAGAAGGAGAAGGAGAAGGAGAAGGAGAAGGAGAAGGAGAAGGAGAAGGAGAAGGAGAAGGCTAAAGAAGCTGAAGACGATGAAACCGTCTTAGACACTGATTCCATCAAGGCCAAGATCGAAGAACCCGAAGACGTGCCGTTAAGCCGTAGCGTTATTGACATCCGAGGGGAGGACTACAACGTCGATTTCCCAGATATGCTGGAGCTGTCGCTGGATCGGGAGTTGCGACGTGGCGAGTATGTGGCGGGCGCTCTAGACGATGCCTCGGCGCTCAGCCTGCGCTATGGCCGGGGTCGGATCACCTTCATCACCCACGCCAGACCGTTGAGAAACCGATACCTGGATGAAAACGACCACGCCGCGTGGTTACTGGCCATGGTGGGGGACGAGTATCGTCATGTCGCTTTTCTGGTCACCATCCAACAGAGCTTCTGGGAGCTGTTATGGAACCGCGCCTGGATGCCTCTGGTGGGGCTGGCCCTTCTCACTCTCATTTGGCTGTGGAAAAACATGCCCCGCTTCGGGCCGCTTCGCCGTGTAGAACTACATGAAACCAAACACTTCGTGGATCACATCAGCGCCTTGGGGCAGTTTTTCCTCCGGCTCAATCGCACCGAAATCCTTCTGAACGCGGCGGCGGATGCCGTGAGAACTCGAGCCATCAGGCTCTTCCCCCAGCTCGTTTATCAGAACGATGAAGCCCTGATCCGAATCCTGAAAGACCGCAGTGAGCTGTCCGAGGAGAGAATTCGTACGGCTTTTGACACCACGCGTAAAGCCGCCTCGCATGAAATGGTGCGTCGTCTGCAGGATCTTCAAGACCTGCGCGCAGCCTTGAAATGAGTCTTCCCTATTTGCGGATGGAACGTCAGTTGACGCCTAGCGAGGTCTGTTCCTGAGTGCGCTGCTTTTCTCTCCCTGCTTCATTTCTTTCCAACCCTATGAAACCCACTCTTCTCATCCTCGCTGCCGGCATGGGCAGCCGTTACGGCGGTCTGAAACAACTCGATGCCATGGGACCTTCCGGAGAGGTGGTATTGGACTATTCGGTCTTTGACGCCATCCGGGCGGGATTTGGTAAAGTAGTGTTCGTCATTCGCCGTGACTTTGAAGAGCAGTTCCGCAGTCAGATCGGCAGCAAGTTCGGTGATCGTATCCAGGTGGACTATGCCTTCCAAGACATCAACGACCTGCCCGAAGGCTTCTCCGTCCCTGAAGGACGCACCAAACCTTGGGGCACCGCCCACGCGGTTTTGGCCGCTGAGGGTGTGGTGAAAGAGCCATTCCTCATGATCAACGCCGATGACTTCTACGGGCGTGATGCCTTTGCTAAAATCGGCGCAGACCTCATCAAGGAGCGTCCGGCCGATGGCAAAAGCCACTACTCCATGGTGGGCTTCTACCTCAAAAACACCCTTTCGGATCACGGCAGCGTCGCTCGCGGTGTGTGCACCCGGGGACCTGACGGCATGCTCAGCTCCGTCACGGAGATGACCAAGATCTTTAAAACTGCAGACGGTGCCGAAAACCGCGAAAGCGAGCCTCCGGTGAAGCTGACCGGTGAAGAAGTCGTCTCCATGAACTTCTTCGGATTCACCCCAGACATCTTCAGTCATCTGCGTCAAGCCTTCACCGAGTTCTTGAAAACCAATGGTCAAGATCTCAAAGCCGAGTGCTATGTGCCGAAGGAAGTGGACGTCCTGATCCGCGAAGATAAAGCCGACGTCACCGTGCTGGAATCCAATGATTCCTGGTTCGGTGTCACCTACCCCGAAGACAAAGCGGACGTGGTCGCCAGCATCCGTGCCCTGGTGGCCGCTGGTGCCTACCCGGAAAATCTGTGGGCCTGATCCTCCTTTGTTCTTGTCCAGAGAGTGAAGGTTTCCCCTCTGGACAATCCTTGACGGTTGTGAAAACATCGTCACGAAATCTGCTACATCTTGCAGCAGACTGAATCCCCCATTCTCACCGTGCCTGCTACCTCTACGCTCTCCAGCCCTGAAGTCGCCACCAGCGCAGACTTGAGGGAAGACTTTCTCAAAGCCCTGCGCTGCATGATCCTCTCCCGCACCCTGGAGGAAAAACTCGGCAGCCTCTACCGTGCGGGCGGCCGCATCGTCGGCGGTGTTTATCTCGGCCGTGGTCAGGAAGCCTTCAGCGCTTCCGCTGGGATCAATATTCGCCTCGGCAAGGACATCTACGGTCCGCTCATTCGTGACCAAGCTGGGCGCATTGCCTACGGCGAGCCGATCCTCGACTGTGTGCGGACTCACCTCGGTGCCGTCACCGGCCCCATGCGTGGTCGGGATGGCAACATCCACCGTGGACGCCCTCAGGAAGGCTACATGGCCATGATTTCCCACCTGGGTAGCCTCGTTTCCGTCGTTGCTGGGGCACTCTTTGCCCGTCGTCTCCGGGGCACGCTCGGAGATTGTGCGGGTGCCACCAGCATTGGTGATGGCGGCACCTCCACCGGCGCTTTCCATGAGGGCCTCAACATGGCTGCTGTAGAAAAGCTTCCACTGGTCATCAGCGTCGCCAACAACCAATTTGCCTACTCCACCCCCACCACTCGCCAATATGCCTGTGAAGATCTTGTGGATCGCGCACGGGGTTACGGTGCTGAAGGTTACAGCGTCGATGGCACCGACCTCTTGGCTTGTATTGCGACCTTCAAAAAAGCCTTTGCCCGCGCACGCGCTGGGCATGGCCCGCAGATGGTCGTCGGCAGGCTTCTGCGCTTGGGCGGTCATGGTGAGCACGATGACGCCTCCTACATCCCCGATACGATAAAGCATCAGCACGAGGGACGAGATTGCATTGAGGTGGCTAAAAAACAGGCCCTGAAACTTGGCTGGGCTAGCGAAACAGATCTCCAGACTTGGGAAGAAGAAGCCCGGCGTGAAGTGGACGCCGCCCAGGCAATCGCCAGTAAAGAACCCGCTCCCGATCCCTATCGCGAGACTTGGCGCGCCCTCTCCACCCACGAGCTGATAGAAGGACAGCACGGATGAGTATTACCTATCTCGAAGCCATTCGCGAAGCTCAGTATGAGGCCCTTCGCGCCGATCCAAACGTCTTTCTCTACGGTCAGGACATCAGCACCTTCGGGGGAGCTTTCAAAGCGACCAAGAACTTGAGCCGGGAATTCCCGGGCCGTGTGTTCGACTCCCCCATCAGTGAAGATGCCATGATTGGCATGGCGGTCGGAGCCGCCGTGGAAGGGGCCCGCCCGATCATCGAAATGCAGTTCGCAGACTTCTCGTCTGTTGGCTTCAACCAGATCGTCAACCAAGCTGCGACGCTCTACTGGCGCACCAATACCCCCTGCCCGATCACCATTCGCATGCCATCGGGTGGCACCCCGGGTAGCGGTCCATTCCACAGCCAGAGCATGGAGAGCATCTATGCGCACTATCCTGGGGTGGTCATTCTCACTCCCGCCACGGTGGAGGATGCCTACTGGATGCTGCTGCAAAGTGTGAAGCTGAATGACCCCGTCATTTTCTGCGAGCACAAGTTTCTCTACTATCACCTGAAGTCCGAGGGCTTCGGTGAAGCGACCCCCATCGGCAAAGCCCGTATCGCACGCCCTGGCCGTGATGCCACGGTGGTGACTTACAGTGCGATGCTGCATGAAGCTCTGAAGTCCGCCGAAGAGCTGCAAATGGACGGTTATCAGGTCGAAGTGGTGGATCTGCGCAGTGTGAAGCCGATGGATACCGATACCATCCTAGCCTCCGTCTCCCGCACAGGTCGCCTACTCGCCGTGGGTGAATCCTTCCCCTGGGGTGGTGTCACCGCGGAAATCATCGCCCGTGTCAGCAGTGAAGCCTTTCACATGCTGGATGCCCCGCCGATGCGTCTGAATGCGAAAGATACACCGATCCCGTATCACCCGAACCTTTGGAAGAGCCATCGCCCAACCACGAACAGCATCACTGCTGCCTTGAGGGATCTACTGCGCTATTAACTGCTCCTTCATCCACTCTATTTTCGTTTATAGCCATTATTGGCCAGTAGCAGATTACCACTCTAGCGTGCTATCAGACAAGTTTTATTGATAATAGATGCAAGTATGATGGCAGGTTGGAATGAAACCTGGACGCCCGATTCCACCGCTGGTTTTGAGTGCGAAAGAGAAGGCAGAGCTAGAAAAAACGGTGCGTCAGCGCACTGCGGCTCATAGCAATGTGCAGCGTGCACATGTCATTTTATTATGTGCCCAAGGGATACCCAATTATAAAGTGGCCGAACAGACGGGCATTTCGTCCCTAAGTGTTGGCCGCTGGCGAAAGCGCTTTGTGCAAGACCGATTGAGCGGGCTGCTTGACCAGCCTCGCAGCGGAACCCCGCGTAGCATCACCGATGCTCAAGTGGCCGAAGTGGTGCGCACGACGTTGGAAAAGCGCCCCAAAAACGCCACGCATTGGAGCACCCGTTCGCTCGCCAGCAAGCTCGGCTTCTCTCACGACAGCATAGCCCGGGTCTGGAAGGCCTTCGGACTACAGCCGCACCGCCACGAGCACTTTCAGTTCTCCACCGATCCGGAGTTTGTGGACAAAGTGCGTGATGTGGTGGGTTTGTCTATGAGCCCGCCGCAGAATACCGTGGTCCTTTGCCTGGACGAAAAAAGCCAGTGCCAAGCGCTGGAACGAACACAACCCATATGACCTCTGCTCGGAGGCACCCCCGAGCGGTCAGCCTGCGAGTATTTCCGCCATGGCACCACCTCACTGTTTGCTGCGCTCAATGTGGCCACCGGTGAAGTCATCGGCAAAACACATCGAAAGCACACACAGCAGGAGTTTCTGAGCTTCTTGCGCACTGTTGAGAGGCAGGTGCCTAGAGGGTTGAAAATACACGCCATTCTCGACAACTATGCCACGCATCGCACTGCAGCAGTCAAAGCGTGGCTTGCTCGCCATCCACGCTGGCAGCTGCATTTCACTCCCACCTATTCCTCATGGCTAAACCAAGTGGAGTGTTTCTTCTCCGATTTGACGATGCGCAAGCTGCGTCGC